>NZ_JBQLIB010000004.1:0-187323 GCF_056034365.1 Marinococcus sp. LNHM5E3-2.1 | reverse complement strand
CTTTGCCAAGCATGGCGATATCGCCCCTTTTCTTTTTAGTATACGACCCTTCGGGGCGCTTGCCTACAAAAAAACTGTCGAGAAAGGAGACTTTCTCGACAGCCTGAAAAAACGCTGCAGTTCTGCAGCGTTTTGTTCGTCTATTAACCAATCCGGTCAAGCCGGCGCTCCATCCGCTCAAGCTGATGGTCTCCCGCTCTCTTTTTATTGGAGGCTTTAATTACTTTCTTCAGCTTTTTCTTCGTTGTCCCTGCCGGAAGAAGGCCCTCACTGATCAGAAACTTGTAAAAGAAATCGAGTCGCCCGGTTTCCAGCTGATAAGCACGCGGAACCTGCTGCAGGTACGAACTGACCGCATCTGATAAGGAGGCGTTGTGAGTATCCAATTCGCTGTAACGTTCTTTATACATGCGGTAATTGTTTTCACTGAGGCGGTTCATAAGCGTCAGCAGAAAACGTTCCTCATTTCCCTGAAGCTGAAAGCCTTTCTTCTCAATCAAACGAAGAAATACAGCAAGATCCGTGTTGTAAAAGTCGAGCGCAAGCTTCATTTCACTTGTGACAGAGAGTGTCAGCGAATACTTCCCCTGCGCACGGGCAAGAAGCCGGTTGTAAAGCGCCCGGTTCACACGGTCGTTTAAAAGAAATGACGGATGGATCGTATACAAATATTTTTCAATATCTTTATTGAGAAGTTCATCAGTCCAATCATCATTTTCACGTCTCTGCCTCATCTGTACCTGCAGATCCGTATTGTAATCCTGAATCCGTTCTTCTGTTTGCCGGGCAAGCTGATCGCGCTTGTCCATCCATTTTTGCTTCATTGCTTTTAGCATATGAAAGCCTCCCTTCCTTATCCTCTCTCTTATAGGCTGGTTTACCCAACCCTCTCTTTATTTCCTAGAGCAGTGTATCACATCACAACTTAAAATAAAATAGAGCATTTAAAAGTTTTTCGTATGAATTTAAACCTTTACGCTACTGAGTGCTTTTATTGGACTCACAGAAGGATATATCACATTACAAAGGCATTCACTTCTTTTTTTTGCAGCAAAAAAACCTTTCCGGACTGGAAAGGTTTTACGTATCGAAATGCAGGCGGGGGCCCGCAGTCGTTATGTATGATGGATTAATTGAACTCATGCAGGCCAAGGCTTATTTCCAGACCTTTACGTACCTGCTCCATGGTTTCATCATCGAGATGGGTAATTTTATCAGTTAACCGCTGCTTATCAATAGTACGAAGCTGCTCGAGCAGGATAACGCTGTCACGGTCAAATCGATGCTTGGCTGCATCAATTTCTACGTGTGTCGGCATTTTTGCCTTTTTAATCTGTGCCGTAATAGCAGCTACAATCACCGTAGGACTGAAGCGGTTACCAATATTATTTTGAATGATAAGTACGGGGCGGACGCCTCCCTGCTCTGATCCAACTACCGGAGACAGATCCGCAAAAAATACGTCCCCCCGTTTAACTACTTTTTTATGATGCTGATTGTTTTGTTTCGAATCACTCAAACCACCCATTCACCTCCTTTTCCGGTTGCGCGCTCATGCTGCCGGACAGGATGAACAGCTAGTCTTGTTCATGCAGCCGTCGTTCTGTCGTCTGTGTAGATTCTGTTTCGGCATATTCAAATTCAGCGCATATTTCAGCATTTAGTGCAGCCATTTCTGCATATCCGTTCTTCAATTGTTCCTGCATGTCTGTGGATTTTTGTTTTTCAATTTGATCTTTTAATACCTGATGAAAAAAAGAATCCTTTTCTGACTGGGACAGATGTTCGATTTCCGTATAGAGTTCTTTTGGAAGTTCTAGAGCGATCTGCTGAAGCTGCGACATACGTAATTGGCCCCCTAATGTTCTGTTTTCCCTCTCTCATTATATAAGAAAGATTCACTAAAATGAAACGTGTTTTTAAAAATTTTTTGCCCGCCGCGGGCGGAATCCGCTAAAACAGTTGCGGAGAAGGGATAAACAGACAATATTTAATTATGTTTACTCACGCTAAAATCAGGCAATACAGAAAAGATAATTGATTTTCTGCCGTACTATTGTCTTTCGGGGCGTTATCTGCTATGGTGTAGTTAATTAATTTCATATCCTGCTTCTTTATTTGAGAAGTGAGGTTAGAGGCTGCGAAAACTATTAGTACGCTTTAGGAAGAGAATGAGCTCTGGTGATTAAAGCGGAAAGGGGTTTTTGCCGAAGCTGCGGACGACTCAATCGTTCAACGCTGGTCTCGTATTGAATAAATGCGGGACTGTCATACAGATTTTCTGTATGGAGGGCTATCTCACGCACGTGCGGTTCTGCTTAACAGCTGAAGCGTTCCTGCAACGATGGGCTCTTTCCATGGTTGCTTTTTTCGTGTCCGGACGGAGACGAAGACGTGAAACCGCAAGCCCTCTCTTTTTAGGCAAGACTATACTTTTAAGAGGGTGAGTAAACATGAATTTTGGCAGATTGAGTACAGCAATGGTGACTCCATTTGATGAACACGGAGATATAGATTACACAGCATTAACCAGACTGATTAATCATTTGATCAGCACAGGAACAGAAAGCATTGTGGTGGCAGGTACGACCGGCGAATCCCCAACGCTCTCCCACGAGGAAAAAATCTCGTTGTTCCGTCATACTGTCCAGACTGTAAACGGCCGGGTGCCGGTTATTGCAGGCACAGGCTCCAACGATACAAGAGCTTCACTCGCTTTGTCCCTTGAAGCTGAAAAAACCGGCATTGATGCCGTCATGCTTGTAACTCCGTATTATAACAAGCCTTCCCAGGAAGGCATGTACCAGCATTTCCGTACAATTGCTGAAGGAATTAACACTCCGGTTATGCTTTATAACATTCCAGGGCGAAGCGCGGCCGGTATGACACCGGAAACTATTGTACGGCTTTCCCATGTCAGAAACATCTGCTCCATCAAAGAAGCGAGCGGTGATCTCGAAGCTGCGGCCTATATTCTGCAGCATGCACCGCAGGACTTTACCTTATACAGCGGCGATGACAGTCTGACGCTGCCACTGCTGTCTGTTGGAGCTACCGGCGTCGTTTCTGTTTCTGCCCACGTGGCCGGAGAGAGCATGCAGGACATGATCCAGAGCTTCTTTAACGGACAGCCGGTCTATGCCGCTTCCCGGCACCGCGATCTGCTGCCGCTGATGAAATCCATGTTCGCAGCGCCTAGTCCGACTCCGGTAAAAGCAGCTCTTGAGATGCGCGGTATCATTTCCGGCGATGTCCGTCTTCCAATGGTACGTTTAAACGCGGAAGAAGAAGCACTTCTTCGCCAGGTTGTTGAACCAGCAGCCTCCTTTTATGTCGGTTAATACAGAAGTAAGGTTTTAACCCCGCCGGTTCAGGCGGGGTTTTTTAGTTCTGCTTTTATTTATGCTACGCTTTAAGTGCAAAAAAGACTATAGGAGTGCGTATGTATGAAAAAATTGATAGTGGCGCTGATCCGGCTGTATCAACGTTATATTTCCCGGTTCACGCCCCCCTCCTGCCGTTTTTATCCCACCTGTTCGCAGTACAGCATTACTGCCTTTGAGCGCTTCGGATTCTGGAAAGGGGCCTTTTTGACAGTTCGGCGCATTGTCAAATGCCATCCATTTCACCCCGGGGGTTTTGATGAAGTTCCGAAAAAAAAGCAGGCGTCCGCTAAGCATCATACTTAGCAGGCGCCTGTTTTCGTTTTTTTAACAGCAGCTGGTCCACCCACCCGGTGCCAAGCAGCACTCCGGCCACAATGAATATGAATCCTCCAAGCTGAGCCGGTGATACGTTTTCTCCGAGGATAAGCGCCGAGCTTAACAGGCCGAAAAAAGGCACAAAGTTATTAAATATGGCAGTTTTCCCCGGGCCGATTTTCGAAATCGACGCGTTATATAAAATCTGGCCGAGGCCGGTAGCAAATACTCCGGAAAGTAAAAACACGAGCCACACCCAGCCAGGAGCTGTAATATACGACTCCCACCCGGACGGGGACAGCACAAAACTGACTGCGAACAAACCAACAGAGCCGAGTATCAGCGTGTAGATCGTTAATACTCTCGGTGCCACCAGTTCAGACGCTTTTTTAATGAATAAAAAGCTCACGGCCTGGGCAGTCATTGCTGCAAAAATAAACGCATCTCCCCTCGCTGCTCCCTGAACAGCCTCCCCGCCTTCTCCGGTGAGATTAATAAGTACTGCCCCGGCAAACCCGGCAAACACCCCGAGCCAGCGAAGCTTCGTAAAGGCATCTCCCAAAAACAACATGGACAAAAGAGCTGTTGTAATAGGAAGAAGAGCCAGTATGAGCGAGCTTTTTACAGCAGTTGTTTCACTCAGCCCTATAGCTAAAAACGTATGGTGACCGGTCATGCCAAACACTGCAGCCAACAGAATATACATAAAAGCAGCCCTCGGCACCCGCTCATGCTCTTTGCGCAGAAAAACAAACAAGGCGACAGACAGGCCGGCGAGCAAAATGCGGGCCGCCTGCATATAAACCGGATTTATTTCAGCCACCAGCACCTTCAGCGCCACGACATTAAGTCCCCACATCAGCATAACAAGCATGACGGACCCGTATAATTTTCCAGCTTCGAGTGGACGCATGCTGCATTCTCTCCTTCATTTTTACATTACCGTCTCTCCCAGTACAAATAATACAAGGCTCAACACGACGGCAGCGCTTAGAATAAATGCTGTATTTTTCCTGATTACCTGAATGGTAGTCTCCCCCATTAAATGAGATGTCATAAGTATCGCTCCTGTAAACGGAGACACCTGAACGCCGAGCATCCACGACATGAGCAGCAGCACGGCCATAAACGGAGCCCCAACCCCAAAGATTTCCGGCGAAAGAGCCCCGCCGAGACCAGTGACAATTATTACGGGGTGAATACCTACCGCAGAGAGCCCCATTACGATAGCGACCACCCAGGCAATCAGCAGAATCATATAGCCCTGGGACAAAAAGCTGATGGCTTCAGAAAGCCATCTTCCGGCATCGCTGCTTCGAAGCGCCACACTGAAAAATCCAGCCGTCACAAAAATACCAATTTCGTTGTACAGGCGTTCAAACGAACCGCTTACGTGTTTCCACGTTGACTGTGCAAACGAGACAGCCTGTTTTCGCGCCAGGGCCCACACCCACGGATACAAAAGGGCGAGCACCGAAACAATTGTCAGCATGCTGTATGGCAGCAGTGCTTCAAGCAAAAAAGAAGCAGCAAGCAGAATGCCTAAAAATAGTAAAAATGTGCGCATCGAAGACACCGGCGGATTGACTTCTTTTTCTTTCTCTGGAACCGTCCAGGCATCATCGGCGAATGCTGACGAGCGGAAAAATACAACGACCAGAGCTGTCAACACAGCAGCCATCACGATCCCGTAGGGTCCGACTTCTCCCCAGCTCAAATCATAGATGCTTAAAATCAGGGCCATATTTACAAAATACGGCGACCAGAGCATACACGAGCCAAATCCCCTGAGTACCGTTAATGCCATTCTTTTTTTCTCAAAAGATGGAAAGCTTTCTTTAGCAATGCCGTACACAAGCGGCATGGAGCCGAGGTTCAGAATGGCACCAATGCTTGCTGTCACGCCGTAGCCAAGCCGGTGCGGCGGCACTCCTCTTTTTTTGTTCTGTTGTTCGAGATATTGTTGAAAAGCATGCAGATGCCCCGCTTCCGACATGTACGTCCCAATCAGCGGCACCGTTAAAAAGAGGGCAAGCAGCGGCAGGTTTTCCCCGAAGCTTGTCCACACCGTCTGCCAGGAAACACCGTACGTCCAGAACAAAGCAATGCCGACAGCAATCAGCACGTAAACCACACGCCGGTTCAGGGGCGGCATCACAGGCAGGGATGCCACTAGCAGCACCCCGGCAATAAAACTGTATCCGTATTCGACAAACGGAACGTTTAAAAGCACTTCTAAAAAATAGCAAAATACAGCTGCAAAAGCTGCAGCTCCCAGTGTTGGTTTTATGTAGGCCTGCCGGTTCATGATCATTCCCCGTTTTAGTCAAATCTTCATTGCAAACACCTTTATGCTACCACTATCCGGAAAAAATAGCCAACACCCGCATATCATTCATAAAAAAGCGGACTCCTTTTTTGGAAGTCCGCTGCCTGTTTCTTATCTATAGTGGGCGTTCAATCGGTTTTCCGCAAAACCGTCACCGAGTACCCCGGGTTCTTTTACATACATATCCCGCGGCACGTGACTGAGCAGTTCACAGCCATTTTCCGTAATGCGGATCGATTCTGTAATCTCTACCCCGTGGTCATCAAGCCAGATGCCAGGCATCAGGTGAAACGTCATGTTCGGCTGCAAAATAGTGTGATCACCCTTCCGGAAGCTGACCGTATGCTCGCCCCAGTCCGGCGGATAGCTGAGCCCGATGGAGTAGCCGAGGCGGGATTCCTTAAAATACCCGCGTCTTGCGATCGTCCGGCTCCACACGCTTTCCACTTCTTCTGCCGTCATCCCCGGCTTAATTGAATCCATCGTAGTTTCGATGCCTTCAACGACCGTTTCTGAGAGATCATACATTTTTTCAGGAGCCTGGCCGATCGCCATCGTCCGTGCCATTGGAGTATGATAGCGCATATACGCCCCGGCAATTTCAATCGTTAAAAAGTCCCCGTAGTTATATTTCCGGTCCGTCCATGTCAAATGCGGGGTAGCTGTATTTTCGTTCGCGGGAATCATCGGCACAATCGACGTATAATCTCCACCGAATTCCTTTGTTCCAAGAATCTGGGCATTGGTGATAGCCGCAGCTACTTCATTTTCACGAACGCCGACATCTACCGTATCAAAACCAGCCTGCATGGCATTTTCGAGTATACGTCCAGCGCGGTACATGCACTCAATTTCCGCTTCTGATTTTACCAGCCGGACCCAGTTGACAAGCGTGCTGAAATTACGGAATTCGGCATTTGGGAGACCAGCCTGGATTCGTTCATAGCACATGGCGGTAAAATAAAATGCATCCATCTCCAGTCCAATTTTACGGTTGCCCTGGCCGATCTCGGTCAGGATGTTCGCTGCGAAATCCATAGGGTGCTTGATCGTCGACTGCACAAATTCATCAGGATACGGAATGATATGGTCTTCGTCAAGCCATGTAGTGACGGTAGCGCTGTGGGCATCCATTTCCCGCCCGATCCATAATGGCTGATCTTCGTCAATCATCACAATCACCATTTGATGCACATAAAACGACCATGCGTTATATCCTGTTAAATAGTACATGTTCGATGGATTGGAGACCAATAGCACTTCAATACCGTATTCCATCATTTTCATTTTCGTCTGGTTCATTCTCGTCAGGTACTCATCTTTTTCAAATAACATGAGCTGATCCCCCCTTTTATCCCGTTTACATTTAATTATTCATCAATGGTAAAGCATACGAGCCGTTTTTCCGACATTTCTTCAATGGCAAATGCTACGCCTTCGCGGCCGATGCCTGAATGCTTAACGCCGCCAAATGGCATGGCATCGATCCGGAAATCGCTGCTGTCGTTTACCATGACACCGCCGACGTGAAGCTTGCGTACAGCCTTCAGCGCTAAATTGATATCATTCGTATAAATACCGGCCTGCAGACCGAAAGGCACACTGTTCGAGCGTGTGACTGCTTCATCAAACGTTGCCACAGAAGCAAGTATTACTACCGGGCCGAACACTTCTTCTTTTACAATCGTTATATCCTCCGGCACGTTCGACAGAACAGTCGGCTCGATAAAGGCGCCGTGCCGTTTGCCGCCGGCAAGCACTTTGGCTCCTGCCTCCACTGCTTCTTCAATCCAGCTTTCAATCCGTTTAGCTTCTTTTTCATTGATTACCGGGCCGATATCCGAATCCTTATCCATCTTTCTGCCTGCACGCACCTGTTTGGCTTTATCCACAAACGATGCTTCAAACGCTTCGTAAATTTCTTCGTGAGCATACACCCGCTGGACACTCAGGCAGTTCTGGCCGGCGGCTCCAAACGCTCCGTCCACGCCTGACTGGGCCGCCTTTTCAATGTCTGCGTCCTTCCAGATAATAAACGGGGAATTCGAGCCCAGCTCCATGGACAGCTTTTTCAGTCCTGCTTTATGGGCAATGCTTTTTCCTGTTTCATAGCCACCGGTAAAGCTGATCATCTGAACGTCTTCTGCTTCAACCAGAATGTCGCCGATGTCACGGCCTCTTCCTGTAATTACTGTGAGTACTTTTTTCGGCAGACCGGCGGCAATAAACGCTTCGGCCAGCTTTAACGCACTGAGCGGTGTTTCTGTTGCCGGCTTCACAATTACAGCATTCCCGGCGGCAATCGCCGGTGCTACCTTGTGGGCCACCAGATTCAATGGATCGTTAAACGGCGTGATAGCTGCTACAACGCCTACCGGGAAGTGATAATAGTATCCCATCCGGTTCGTATTGCCTTCCATCTGGTCGAAATTAATCGATTCCCCGGAAAGACGGCGTGCCTCTTCCGCTCCAAGACGTATCGTCTCAGCGGTCCTTCGTGCCTCACCTGAAGCTTCCGCTATCGTTTTGCTTCCTTCAAGAGCAATGATTTCCGCAAACTCCTCTGCATGATCAAGCACATAATCCGCTACTTTATTTAATATATCCATACGTTCCCGGACGCTCAGCGCTTCGGCGATTTCCTTTCCTTCCACAGCAATCCGCACAGCTTCGCGCGCATCGTCACTGCTTGCCATCGGCACTGTGCTGATAACGGACTGATCCTCGGGATTGACGACGTCCAGCGTTTGTTCCCGGCCGACCCATTCTCCGCCGAGCAGCATCTTTTGCTCTGTGATTTTTGTTGTCATATTATCCCGCCTTTATATAGTATTTCGGTCCATGTTAATCAAATCGATCAACAATGCAAATCCTGTTTCCGGCACGCCGGCCCCGGCGCCCATCAGCGTAATCGGACCGCTCAGGTCGCATTCATAAGTGACCGCGTTTACCGCACCTCCGACGTTAGCGAGGGCGTCATCCTCAGAGAGCAGCTCTGGTTTTACAGACCCCTTGATTGTGCCGTTGACGTTTTCAACGCGCCCGATCAGCTTCCAATGCTTATTTTCATTTTTTGCCTGCTGCATATCTTCTGCAGAAAGAGATGTAATTCCTTGGCGTTCCACATCCTCTTTTTTCAAATCTGCTCCCATAACGACGTTGGCTAGAATGACTACTTTATACAATACATCATAGCCTTCAACATCGCTCGTGGGATCTGCTTCCGCGTATCCGCGGGATTGTGCCTCTTTTAAAGCTTCGCTGTATTCCATGCCCTGCTCCATCTGGGTGAGCATGTAATTGGTCGTTCCGTTCATGATTCCTTTAATGGAAGTAATCCGGTTTCCGGAAAGGCTTGTAAGCGGCATCCGGATTGCCGGTGTTCCGCTCATGACCGTTCCCTCGAATAAAAACCGTACCCCGTTCTCTTCCGCCAGTGCCTGAAGCTCTTTGTAGGCAAGGGCTACGGGGCCTTTATTCGTAAGAACAGCATTTTTGCCGGCCTTGAACGCCGTTTTGCAGTGGTCAATCGCCGGCTGGCCGGTCTCCACATTGGTGAACGTAATTTCGATCACGGTATCAGCGTTCGACTGGGTAATCGTTTCGATGCTGTCCCACCCGCGAACGAGCCCTTCGGTATCAGGGTAGTTTTCGACCGTGCCGTCTTTTTTCAGGCAGTCGAGCACCTTCTGCATGTCAAGGCCGTCCGGGTGGTGAAGGGAGCCTTTGTACAAATCGGAAACAGAAACTACCACAAAGTCGGAACCAAACGTTTCCTTCAGCCAGCTTCCCCGTTCCAATAGTATTTCTGCAAGGCCCCGGCCCACTCCGCCAAACCCTATAAAGTCTAATTTATGCGGCATATTTTTTCCTCCCAGTCTAGTCTGTCTTGTGCTTTGTCATATAGTGTACAGCTGCTCCTGCAAGCAGGGAAGCTCCAATTGGTAAAATGGTTTCTTCAATATCAAACTGGGGCATGTGCAGCCCGCTGTCTGCGCGATCAGGATAGCCTGCGCCGAGAAACATCATGCAGGACGGCACCTCGCGGGCCATGTAACTGAAATCTTCTCCGCCCATGCCGTAGGATTCTTCGTGAATAACCGTTTCCGGGTATAGTTCTTCGAGTACGGCCCGGTAGGCCTTTACCGCTTCGGGACTGTTGACGAGCGCCGGCTCTCCTTCAGCGATCGTTACCTCCTGGGAGGCATTCATCGTCTCGGCTATGCGGAAGGCCTGCTGCAGCTCCTCACGCAGCCGCTTGCGGGTGGCCTCCGAATAGCTGCGCATTGTGCCCCGGATACGGACTTCGTCCGGTATAACGTTCGTCGAAGCTCCTGCCTTTAATTCGCCGATACTCACTACTGCCGGCTCAAGCGGAGACGTCCGCCGTGAAACGATTCCCTGCATCGCCTGCATCACAAACGTGCTGATCCACACCGGGTCAGTGGCAAGATGCGGATAAGCCCCGTGGCCTCCGCTTGCACGAATGACCCCTTCAAACGTATCGATGCCTGCCATGCTCGGGCCTTCCTGCAGCCTTACGTGACCAGGCGTGAACTCAGGGTCCATATGAAGGGCAAAGGCTGCCCGGGCCCCTTCTAGCCAACCGCGACTGATCAGATACGGACTGCCGGTGCTGCCGTATTCATCTGTATCTTCTTCTGCCGGCTGAAAAATGAAGCGGATGGTTCCGTTTAAAAGCTCCCGCTGCTTATGAAGCACAAAGCAGGCACCGAGCAGCATGGCGGTATGGGCGTCGTGCCCGCATGCATGCATTTTCCCTTCATACGTGGAAGCATAATCACAGTCGTTCTCTTCCTGGATCGGGAGGGCGTCAATATCTGCACGCAAAATGACGAGAGGGCCGTCCCCGGCCCTAAGCTCTGCAATTACGGCCGTATCGAGACCCGTTTCTTCTCTGCCGCTGTAAATTCTTAAATCCTGAAGTCCGGCAAGCGTCGCTTTAATAAATGATGCTGTTTCATGCTCTTCAAAGCTCAGCTCGGGACGGCGGTGCAGGCCGCGCCTCCACTCCACCAGCTGCTCCCGGATCGCTTCTGCTTCTTCTTTAATCGTTTTGGTCACTATAGTCATCGCTCCAACCGCCCTTTATTTTTGCACGCTTTCGGCTTTTGGCAGCGAAGCCAGTGCCTGTTCCAAATCGTTAATAAGATCATCTGTGTCTTCAATTCCGACCGAGTAGCGCACGAGGCTTTCCGGAATACCGAGAGCTGCGCGTTCTTCCGGTGTATTCTCTACGTGGCTCGTCGTTCTTGCCGGTCCTACCGTCGTTTCCACCGACCCCAGATTTGCTGCACGGTTGGCGTACTCGAGTTTTGGCAGGAACTGGCGCACAGCATCCATTCCGCCTTTTAACGAGAAGCTGAACATGCCGCCGAACTGTTTCATTTGTTTCTCTGCAATATCATGACCCGGATGAGTTTTGAGCCCCGGATAGAATACCTGGTCCACCTGCTCATGATTTTGCAGATGTTCAGCGATCCTCATAGCGGATTCGCACTGCTGGCGCACCCGGAGATGAAGCGTCTTCATGCCCCGGATCATCAGGTAGGCAGCCATTGGATCCATCGTCGCTCCGTTGATTTCGCGGTAATGGAAGATCTTTTCGACCAGATCCTTACGGCCGCAAACTGCCCCGCCGAGGGCATCCGCGTGCCCGCCCAGAAACTTTGTTGCGCTGTGAATAACAAGATCCACACCAAATTCGATCGGGTTCTGGTTGATTGGGGTTGCAAATGTGTTATCGACAAACACAAGCGCTCCCACTTCCTTTGCCACCCTGGTCATTCGTTCGATATCAGTAATTTTCACCGTTGGATTGGTTGGTGTTTCAAGGTATAAAATATCGCAGCCTTTACGGACTTCTGCCTCAATCTCTTCATGGTTGCCCGTTTCACAGAGCGACACATCAATATCCATGTGCGGCAGAAATTCGGTAAAGATTTTGTTAGTACCACCGTACGTATCCTTCATGGATACTACCCGGTCGCCCGGACGGAGGAATGTAGCCAGAGAGTTACTGATCGCAGCCATGCCGGTCGAAAAGCTCGTAGCCGCCTCAGCATCTTCCAAAATTCTGATTTTTTCTTCGAACGATTGCAGGGTAGGGTTCGTATTCCGACCATAGATATGCCCTTCTTTCTTTCCTGTTGCTACGTCATACCAATGGTCCAGATCGTCGTACGTATAGGCAACACTGTGGACTACCGGAACCTGAGTCGCTCCAAATGCCCGGTATTCTTTTTCTCCTGCCCATACTGCTTTTGTTGAACGATTAATGTGTGTGTTTGTCATGATTGAACACAACCTTCCCTGTTACTATTTTTTCTCTACCTTCAGTGTATAGATTATCTGTTTAAATTCCATTCACACAATTGTATGAAGTTTCGCACTTTCTTTTGCACAATGTGCATGACACATTATCTTCCATGCAAATATGGTAAAATAATAATCAGAAGATGAATTTACGTTTTGGTATTGTAAAGGGGTGTCTGGCGATGATTTCTATGCAACAAGTATTACAGCTTCCAATTATGAACACGGCCCTTCCACTCACATCGAATGCCGATTCAAGCTCTATTACCGTTTACTGGGCATCGGTTATAGAAACACCTGTGGAAGATTTCGTCCGGCCACGGGAATTAATTTTAAGTTCCGGGATCGGATGTCAAAACGAGAAGGAACTGCTTGAGTTTATTGAAGAGCTGATGGAAGCAGGAGCGAGCGGTTTGATTTTGTCTGTAGGCCACTACATCTCCTCCATTCCTGACAACGTGATCGACTTTTGTGAGTCAAAAGCGTTTCCGCTCGTGGAAATTCCGTGGGAGATCCGTTTTTCGGACATTACAGAAGCGATTTCCGAAGCCCTTCATAAAAGCTCTCTCCGCTCCATCGACGTTTCAAATAAAATCCGCACAGACCTTCTCGAAATCATACTTGAAGGCAAAGGCATGGAGGCAATTGCCTCTTACGTATACGAACAGCTGCATATACCAATGCTTGTAGTCGATAAGCGCGGACGCCTGAAGACGCAGACGAACCGTTCGTCGGGCCTCGCCGAATGGTGGAACCAGTATTTAAGCCAGGGAGGGAATCCACTTTTCCCCCCTTTCCAGCAGTCAGATCCCGAAAAAAGCCTGCCGGCCAACATGGAATGGATGGATACAGATACCGGCACCCTGCTGCGCCTAACCGTGCAGACGACCCAGGATATTCAGGGTTATATGATCCTCCAGTGGCCTACCCACAAAGAAAAGCACGATGTATTTGAAGAATACACCCTGCTTCTGCTTGAACATTCGGTCACCACTTCCGCTCTCTGCTTTTTGCATGACCAGACAGCGCTTGAAACCGAGATGCGCCTGAAGGATGATTTTGTCTGGAGCCTGGCAAAGGATAATTACGAATCCCGGGACCAGGCGCTTTCGCGGGGTAAATCATTAGGCTATAACCTTGAGCTCCCTTATATCTGCTTTGTGGCCAAACCTGAAAATGTCGAACGGGTGTTTCACGCAGAATCCCCGCCGCTTTCCTATGATCACTGGCTTGAACAGATTGGCTATATGTTTGAGGAAGAAGTTTCCCACGCGAGCCGTTATTTAAAAGCACGCGTGATGAGCACGTTCCAAAAATCCGAGCTGATTGTGTATCTGGAAATGCACCCAACCATGATGTATGACACGGTATATTATTTTGCAGAAACGGTGCAGTACCGCCTCGAACAAAAAATCCCCCACCTCATCATTTCCTGGGGGGTAAGCAAGACAGCTGCACCCTGGGAATTTGTTACAAGCTTTTCGGAGGCTTCCTCTGCTCTTGATGCCGGACGCAGGCAGCGGGGATTCGGCTACATTCATACGTATGAAGACACGCGTTTTGACCGGGCTCTGATGTCTCTGTCTAAAAATGAAGAAATCCGCCAGATCGCTGAAGCTACAGTTGCCCCCCTCCATCATTATTCCGTCGAACGGGGCATTGATTTAATGAAAACGGTCCGCACCTACAATGAATGCAAGGGCAATGTCAGTCAGACCTCCCGGGAATTAAATCTCCACCGTCAGTCCCTGCTATACCGTTTGAAAAAAATCGAATCCCTTACGAGCTGTGATTTGAATAATTCCGATGACCTGTTTTTAATTGAACTGTCTATTCGGCTCCATACAGCCGGAGCCCTGTTTGTTACCGATGAGCGCACTCCTCATGTATAAAAAGGATAAATACAAAAATAACTCTGCCCGCGGGCAGAGTTATAGTAGTTTTTGCCGTTCATAATCAGCTTTTACCGCATGGAGCGTTTTCAGCGATTTCTGGGAAAATTCGTCCTCTTTGCTTTCGAGCTCCCGCTCGTAAGCATCAAACGCCTGTCGAAGAGACTCTTTATACGTCATGTCCGGTACTGTTTCAAGCGGCTTCACCGCTTTTTTCTGCACCCAGATTTTTTCTTTTTCCGCTAGTGCCCGGCGTTCATGGAAAATCGGCACATTTGTCTTCTTCGGCTGGTGCAGGTCTCCCTGCCGCGGGTGTTCGAGCACCACTTGTACTTCCATCAGCCACTGTTCGGGATTTTCTTTTACAGGGATTCCAACGTAAACTCCTGATTTATAAGGAAATCGATATTGTTCCATCTTTTTTCCACCTTTCCTGTCAGCCTCCCGGCGTTATAGCGACAAACCATTCCCACAGCTTTTCTGCCCAGGGGACCAGATGCGTGTTTGTCCATTCATTGTATTCGTTCCATCCAAAAAGCACCTGGGCCATCTCCCCGGAAAATGAAACCATTACAAACAATAACGCCGTTGCTAGAATAAGTACGATAATGACTGCATAAATAATTACTGCTGTTAAAATCCCTTTTGCAACTTTTTTCAATGTGACTCCTACTCCAACAAAGTTTTAATCTATTGTATCAGATTATTAATAAAAATTCATTACAGTACGTGAAATTTAATAATCTTTTCTTGAAAAAGCCCGGACCCTCCGGACTTTTTCATTCTACTGCAGGTTAGTCGTTCCCATCAGGAAACGGTCGCATTCGCGGGCCGCTTCACGTCCTTCATGGATAGCCCAAACTACAAGGCTTTGACCGCGGCGGTTGTCGCCTGCTGCAAATACTTTTTCATGATTTGTAACATAGCTTCCGTATTCAGCGTTCACTGTACTTCTTTCTGTACGTTCGATTTCCATCTGCTCAAGCAGCTCCTGCTCGGGTCCTGTAAAGCCAACGGCGAGCAGTACGAGATCGGCTTTCCATACACGCTCGGTTCCAGGCACTTCGTGACGGACTTTTTTGCCGTCTTCAAAGACCGTTTCCACTTCCACCGTATGAATTTCCTTTACCTGCCCTTTTTCGTTTCCGACAAATTTCTTTGTCATTACTTTATAGGCACGCGGGTCCTCGCCCTGTAGAGCAGCTGCTTCTTTATGCCCGTCTTCCTGCTTATAAACAAGTGGATACAGCGGCCACGGGTTGTCTTCCGGACGTTCATTATCTTTTTCTTTATTGATATCAAACTGGGTCAGAGAAGCGCAGTTGTGACGGAGTGAGGTCGTAATACAGTCCACCCCGGTGTCCCCGCCGCCGATGACGATCACATGCTTATCCTTTGCACTGATATATCTGCCGTCTTCAAGGTTCGAATCCAATAGGGATTTTGTATTGCCACGCAGAAAGTCCATCGCATAGTGAATTCCTTTCAAACCGCGTCCTTCTGCCGGAACATCGCGATGATTCTGCGCGCCTGTACAGAGAATAACTGAATCGTATTCTTCATCGAGCTGTTCGGAGGTAATATCTTTTCCTACATCGACACTCGTCCGGAACTCGATCCCCTCTTCTTCCATAATATCTGTTCTTCTTGTAATGGTTTCATTTTCAAGCTTTACTTCCGGAATTCCATAGGCAAGCAGTCCGCCGATGCGGTCGTCTTTTTCGAATACCGTCACCGTATGGCCGGCCCGGTTCAGCTGCTGGGCAGCTGCAAGTCCTGCCGGTCCGGAACCGATTACCGCTACTTTTTTGCCAGTTCTTGTTTTTGGCGGCTCGGCTGTAATCCAGCCTTCCTTAAATCCTTTTTCCACAATGTGGTATTCAATGGATTTGATGGTTACCGGGTCATCGTTGATGGCTACGGTGCACGAGCCTTCGCACGGAGCCGGGCACACTCTCCCGGTGAATTCCGGGAAATTGTTCGTTTTATGGAGACGTGTCAATGCTTCCTGCCATTTTCCGCGATAGACAAGATCATTCCATTCCGGAATCAAATTGTATACGGGACAGCCAATTTCATCGGAACCGACCATGGAAGTACCAGCCTGGCAGAACGGGATCGCACAGTCCATACAGCGGGCGCCCTGTTCCTGAAGCTTATCTTCCGGCATCATGATCTGGAACTCCTGCCAGTTTTTCACCCGTTCGAGCGGGTCCAATTTACTTGGAGCTTCTCTTTTATATTCCAGAAAACCTGTTGGTTTCCCCATTTCCCTCACTCCCACTTTAGAAATCGTTGTATGCTGTTCATTCAACGCCTTTATTCGAAAAGCCAGGAAGGCTGTGAAAGCCTTCCCGGACTGTTAATTTCCAGTGACTTTTTCTTTATCTTTGTCTTCTTCCGTCGTTGCTTCCTGAAAAGCTTCAAGCACAGCATCCGCTTCGCTCAAGCCGTTGTCTATTCTTTCCTGGATCGACTGCAGCATTGCCTGGTAGTCGTACGGAATAACCTTCACGAAATGTTTGCGTTCGGTCTCCCAGGCAGCCAGGATACGCTCTGCTGCTTCGCTGCCCGTCTGTTTTCCGTGCGCTTCAATCATCTGCTGGATCTCCTGCTCGTCTCTGGCAGATTCGATCACTTCAAGACCTACCATTTCGCTGTTGTATTTACTTTCAAGCGTATGGTCAGGGTCATACACGTACGCTACGCCGCCAGACATCCCTGCTGCAAAGTTTTTACCGGTAACACCGAGATTGACGACAACACCGCCGGTCATATATTCACAGCCATGGTCCCCAACGCCTTCGACTACGACTTTTGCCCCGCTGTTTCTGACACAGAAACGCTCACCGGCTACTCCGCGGATGTAAGCCTCCCCGGAAGTGGCTCCGTAAAAGGTCGTGTTTCCAATAATAATATTGTCTTCCGCATCAAATGTAGAAGTATCCGGCGGCGTGACAATCAATTTTCCGCCTGACAGTCCTTTGCCGATATAGTCGTTGGCATCGCCAATCAGGCTCATCGTCATGCCTTTAGGAATAAACGCCCCAAAGCTCTGGCCGGCCGAACCGTAGAAAGTAAATCTGATAGTGTCCTCAGGCAGACCTTCGGCACCGTACTTCTGCGTAATTTCGCTTCCGAGCATCGTCCCGGCCACACGGTTGGTATTTTGGATATCAAACTCTCCAAACACCGGTGTCTGTGATTCAAGGGCATCCTTTGCCGCATGCTTTAACAACGTTTCGTCAAGAGAGATATTCAACTCATGGTCCTGCTTAATATGGGCCACGTGCTTGGATTGATTTTTCGCTTTCGGACGGTGAAGCAGATTCGACAGATTCACCGTCTGTGCTTTTTTATTGTTTACCGAGTCTACCTGCTTCAGCACTTCGGTATGGCCAACCATATCATCAATGCTGCGGAAGCCGAGTTCTGCCATAATTTCACGAAGCTCTTCGGCCACAAAGGTCATGAAGTTTACGACGTTATCCGGTTTGCCCATGAACTTTTTACGCAGTTCAGGATTTTGTGTAGCCACACCTACCGGGCATGTATCGAGATGACACACACGCATAATGACACAGCCAAGTACCACGAGCGGTGCCGTGGAAAATGCATATTCTTCCGCACCGAGAAGAGCCGCCACCGCTACATCGCGGCCTGTCATCAGCTTGCCGTCTGTTTCCACAGAAATCCGGTTCCGCAAATTGTTCATGACAAGCGTCTGATGCGTCTCAGCGAGCCCAATTTCCCATGGCAGGCCGGCATGCTTAATGCTTGTACGGGCAGCGGCGCCCGTGCCGCCATCGTAACCGCTGATGACTACATGGTCAGCCCGGCCTTTCGCGACGCCGGCGGCAATCGTACCGACACCGGTTCCTGAAACGAGCTTCACACTGACCCGGGCGTTCGGATTCGCATTTTTCAAATCATGGATCAGCTCTGCCAAATCTTCAATCGAATAGATATCATGGTGCGGCGGCGGCGAAATCAGGCCAACACCTGCCGTCGTACCCCGCACCTCCGCAATCCACGGATATACTTTTTTGCCGGGAAGCTGTCCGCCTTCGCCAGGCTTTGCCCCCTGGGCAATTTTAATTTGTATTTCGTCGGCGTTGACCAGGTAGTGACTTGTAACACCAAAACGTCCCGAAGCTACCTGCTTGATCGCACTCCGGCGCAGGTCACCGTTTTCATCCGGCGTAAACCGCTCTGGATTTTCCCCGCCTTCGCCCGTATTTGATTTACCGCCGATGCGGTTCATGGCGATGGCAAGTGCCTCATGAGCCTCCTCGGAAATAGAGCCGAATGACATTGCTCCAGTTTTGAAGCGTTTAAAGATATTTTCTGCCGGCTCCACTTCGTCGATGCTGATCGGCTCGCGGACTCCTTTATTAAATTCAAGCAGGCCGCGGAGCGTTGTCTGCTCCTGTTCCTGTTTATCAATA
Organism: Marinococcus sp. LNHM5E3-2.1; assembly: GCF_056034365.1. Classification (NCBI taxonomy): domain Bacteria; kingdom Bacillati; phylum Bacillota; class Bacilli; order Caryophanales; family Bacillaceae; genus Marinococcus; species Marinococcus sp. LNHM5E3-2.1. The sequence continues at coordinate 168,617 of NZ_JBQLIB010000004.1, read as the reverse complement.
GCGTCTGAATACTTTTTAAACAGCGTGAAATCGTTAGTTTTCGCGGCGTGCTGCAGCATATGGATCGTATGTGGATTGTATTGATGAGGTTCACCGTACCGTCTCCACTGCAGATCGTCCCCAGGGTCAAGCGTCATATCCAGTCCTTCGCGGTCATTGTAGGCCCGGAAGTGGCGTTCAAGAACGTCTTCTGCAATAATTTCTGTGCTTACACCACCGATTCTTGAGGACGTCCATGTAAAATAGCGGTTGATTACTTCGTCATTAATACCGACAGCCTCAAAAACCTGGGCGCCCCGGTAGCTCTGCACCGTGGAAATGCCTATTTTTGAGAGGACCTTCATGATACCCTTTGTAGCACCTTTAATATACGTGCTTACCGCTTCCACATACGAACCTTCCATCAATCCTTCTTTGATCATGTCGTCAACCGAATCAAAGACAAGGTACGGATTGATTACTTCTGCGCCGTAGCCGAGCAGCACCGCGAGATGGTGTACTTCCCGCGGCTCGGCACTTTCAAGCACCAGACTGACATCTGTACGGCGGCCCGTACGGATGAGATGGTGATGCAGCCCGCCGACCGCAAGCAGCGCCGGGATCGGAGCGTAAGTCCCGTTCACGTCACGATCGCTTAAAATAAGAATAGTCGAGCCTTCCTCAATAACCTGGTCCGCCTGCTCAAATATACGTTCAAGAGCACGTTCCATTTCATTGGCTCCCTTTGCTGCTTCAAAGACGATGGAAAGCGTAGAAGCTGCAAATCCTTCCAGTTTATTGGAGCGGAGCTTGGCTAAATCTTCGTTGTTGACAATTGGCTTTTTTAAATACAACTGCTGGGCGTGCGATGGCTTTGGATCGAGCAGGTTGCCCTGCTTTCCGATAGTCGTGCCGACAGCAGTAACTATTTCCTCGCGGATAGCGTCTATCGGCGGGTTTGTCACCTGTGCAAACAGCTGTTTGAAGTAGTTGTATAACAGCTGCGGCTTTTTGGAAAGCACTGCAAGCGGAGAGTCGTAGCCCATCGAGCTGACCGGATCTCCTGAACCTGTGGCAAGCGGCTTGACCACTTTTTCCAATTCCTCATATGTGTAGCCGAAAGCAAGCTGACGCTGCTCCAATTTTTCGAAATTAGTGTTGTAAACGTCCTGACTTTCCAGCATATCCTCTAAATCCGTCAGGTATTCGTCTGTCCATTCCTGGTATGGATGCTCGCCGGCAATTTTGTCCTTAATCTCTCCGTCAGGAACGATACGCCCTTCTTCAAGATCCACAAGCAGCATATGGCCGGGATGCAGACGCTCTTTATATAAGACGTCTTCGGGAGCAATATCAAGCACTCCCACCTCTGAAGACATAACAATCTGGTCGTCTTTAGTAACGTAATAACGGGCCGGACGCAGGCCATTTCTGTCGAGACAGGCACCGATCTGGCTTCCGTCCGTGTATGCGATGGCTGTAGGCCCGTCCCACGGCTCCATTAAGCAGCTGTGGTACTGATAAAACGCACGTCTCTTTTCATTCATAAGCGGGTTGTTCTGCCATGGCTCAGGAATCATCATCATGGCAGCATGAGGCATTTTATGTCCGGACAGCGTCAAAAATTCAAACGCGTTATCAAACATCGATGAGTCACTGCCTTCAGCATCCACAACCGGATGAACCTTCTCCATGTCGCTGCCAAACAGTTCTGATTCAAACTTCGGCTCCCTGGCATGCATCCAGTTAACATTCCCTTTAATCGTGTTGATCTCCCCGTTATGGATGAGATAACGGTTCGGGTGCGCCCGCTCCCAGCTTGGGAATGTATTCGTGGAGAAACGGGAATGCACAAGCGCGAGCGCCGTTTCAAACTGCCGGTCATTTAAATCTTTATAAAACTGGTTCAGCTGCTCTGTCGTAAGCATCCCTTTATACACAATGGTCCGTGAGGACAGACTTGCAAAATAGAAGCTGTCCTGGTCATGAAGCTTAACCCCGTGCTCATGCTCAGACCGTTTTCTGACAATATACAATTTTCGCTCAAAATCTTCTCTCGTTTTTACATTTTCCGGGCGCTTAATAAACAGCTGGCGGATGGCAGGCATAGCCGAGAGTGCCGCGTTTCCGAGCATCGAATCGTCAGAAGGCACTTCGCGCCAGCCGAGCAGCGGCAGCCCCTCTTCTTCAACCATTTTTTCAATGGCCTGTTCGCACTGGGCACGCCTGGTGTTATCTACAGGCAGAAACAGCATCCCAACCCCGTAATCGCCTTCCTCCGGCAGCGAAAAACCGAGCTCATTTTCTTTATTTTTAAAGAAACGGTGCGGAATCTGCAGAAGCATTCCCGCGCCGTCCCCGGTATTTACTTCATCTCCCTGACCGCCGCGGTGGTCCAGGTTTCTTAAAATTTGCAATCCTTTTTCAACAATGTCGTGTGATTTTTTCCCTTTAATATCCGCAAGAAAGCCGATCCCACAGTTATCCTTCTCAAACTGGGAGTCATACAAGCCTTCTTTATAATTTTTTCTAGGCAATAACATATACCCCTCTCCACCTCTCTCCATGGTGTCCAAATTTAAATTGGTTTGCATATTATATCATTTTTCTAAACATTCGACAAATTAAGATTTGAGTTTCACTAGTCATGTAAACGCTTATAAGCAGGACTGCACGATTTTATTCTTTTAGCGCTTCTTTATATTCATACGATTTAAAGAATAAATATTCACCTTTATACATGCCATTCATAATGGCCTGTACCGGTCCGGGCGTCTGTCATCCGCTCGAGCATTGTAATTTTTCCGTCTTTTCGCACAATAAACATGGTCTGACATCTCGTTTTGTATTCCGGGAGATCAATAAACATCGATGAAAGCTGTTTCTCAAGCTGTTTGTCTATCCCTGTATCAGGAAGGTCCTGGTCGTTGGCCGGCTCTGCATTTTGCATTGCTTTAAAAAAAGGGTCAGGGTCGAGCGTATTCCCTGAAGAAGCAAGCAGCATTTCCACGTGCTTTTTTGCTTTTTCGACCTTCGGCCAGGGTGTGTTCAGAGAGGCATTGCTGAGCGCGTGCACACCTGGTGAAAGGCGCTCTGCATGCGGCCCTTCTTTGTGATTATGTAAATAAAACAATTCCTTATCTGAGCCCGCGATCATATTGAAGCCTCTGTACTCGTTGCGGTCTTTTTTCACTGCTTCAAGCGCCTGCCCCGATTCGTTCCGCAAAAATCGCAGCGGCAGATGCCCGCGTGATTTTTCACCGTTTTCCATGCCCGGCCTGCGGATATTTGTCACAGCTGCGAACCGTCCGGAAAGACTGCCTCCCATCCATGTGCCGCCCTGCTGCAAATCTTTTCCCGCCACGATGCCTTCGCCTTCCCATTTATGAAGGCGTTCAGTCGGCCGTTCTAAAAATTCATCCCGGTTGGAAACCACGACAAGTGGGAACCATGGATGCATCTGATACGCAAAAGCAATTAAACACATGCCATTCGTTCCTTTCTTCTTCCTGCGGATGGTTGCCGCACGCTGGATCTGATTCGTCGTTTATCCGCTTTCGTTTTATAAATGGAGCAAATGCTTTTTCTATTGAATAGTATTTGCTGTACCTGGCAATTCTACCTGAAAAAAGCCTTCTGGCTTCTGGCGCCTGTATTATATACTGCTTCTATAATATGTTACAAAAAATTTTCAAAATTGCAAAGTAAAATGATTTATTCTGTTCACCCGGGGATTTCTTTTCTAATGGACATTTTTTTACTATTGCCCGCTCTAATGCTAAACTGTAAGTATTATACTTCCTTTTTATAAACTATTGTTAATGATCATACGATATATAAGTAAAGGCCCCGCCGAATTAACCATGAGGAGGAATCCGTATGACTGACGAACCCAATACAAATCAAGAAGATTTAACTCCCTCCAATAACGAAGGGAAAAGCAAGGAAGAAGCTGAAAAATTCATTGAACGTTTTAAAAATGAAAAAGATACAGACCAGCTCGTAAGTACTCTCGGCGGCCTCGGAGAAGCGGAGCAGCGTAAAGCCGGCGACTCCCTTGAAGCATTAAAGCGTCCAGTCCGGGAAATGATGGATCAAAAGGACAATGAGCTTCCCGATAAGCTTCATGAATTAAAAACGGTGGTCGGCGAACTTGAACCGGAATATTTAAAAGAAGGCCGCCTGCAGAAAACAATGAATAAAATTTTACGCCGCGATCCGGTCGAACAGTATGCGAAAAAATACGAAACAGTGGAATCCCAGGTGGACAATATTATTCACGGTCTCCTTGCCGGCCGGGACAAGCTGCAGGAAGACAACGTCATGCTTGAAGAATTACGGGAAACTGCCATTAAGCGCATTGAGGAACTTGAGATGCAGATTGAAACCGGGAAACAGCTGAACGCCATGCTCGAGGAAGAAATGCTTGAAGAACAGTGGCGCGATAACCCGGCCGCTATTCAAAAAGGGCAGCAAAAAGTAATATCCCGGGTGAAAAATATGACACAGGCGGTTATGGTGCTGCAGCAGTCGATTGCTTCGATCGACCTAATTGTCGATAACAATGGAAAGCTTGAAGAAGCGATTTTTAACGCCATTACCATGACGAAAAATATCGTTACCGTCACCGCTTCCATCCAGCTTGCTCTTGGCAACCAGCGGAAAGTAATCAATGCGGTGCAGAGCGTTAACGAATCTACCGAAAGTATGCTCACCAACAATGCACGCATGCTTAAGGAAAACACGGCCGATACCCTGAAGACACTCGAAGAGCCGGCGATCGCCCTTGAAACGTTCCAGCAGGCTTATCAGGACGTGTACGAAGCCATCCAGATGACAGAGCAGTCCAATGAACGTATTGTCGCCTCCAGTAAACAGTTCATTTCTGAAATGGACGAATTAAACAACCAGATGAAGCACAAATTGTTAAACTGATAGATATCAACGTATAGGACGGTGAATCACTTGGCTAACAGATGGTTCGAACATCCCTGGGTTGAACGCTTCCTGCCGGACCATATGCGACCGGTGGATGATCATATTTTCTCCGACAGCCACGGGCTGTTTATCGTGGAGGAAATGGAGGCAGCGATCGACCGGGTGATTGCCCGGGCGGATGAACTCCGTCAGTCCAAACGCCTGAAACGTGAAAACGAACTTTTTTTGTTCCGTATGAAGCTGACCGCCAGACACATCCGCATCACAAGCTTCGAAAAAGAGCGTTCCCAGGCAGCTATTCAAAAGACGGTGACAATTGACTATGTGCGGAGTACTGACGGTCACACCCCGGCTTTTTTACGTGAAGCGCTGGTCCATTACATGAAAAACGGCAAAATGCATGCCCGTAACATTGAAAAGTCGTCCTACTTTCAGCACATTTTCCGCAAGCTTGAAGTGCTCGATTACACCCTGCAGGGCCGGGCCCCCCGGGACATTCAGCTGCACACAGCCGAACCGGCTCACGCGGAGGAAGTGCCGGAAGACGAGCCAGTAAAATGGCATAAAGCACTCGACCGGTTTCATCAGCACTACGTAAAGCAAAACAGCAGCCTCCCGGCAGATATCCAGCAGGAGTTGCAGCAGATTGACAGGGAGCTTGAGGAACTGCGTTCTTCGCCTTCCCTGCAGTTTGATGTGGAGGATGAATATCTGGTCGAACGCATGCTTGGCCGTGAAATACCGGATCTAATCGAAACGTACAGGCTGCTTGAACCAAAGCACAGGGACGAGCAGCACGGTGCTCTGCTGCAGGCGCTTGAAGCGATGCGCGGGCGCCTCAGCTCGCTGCGCATGGAACAAAATGATGTGCACGCCCGTAAAATGCGCCAGCTGCTAAAGATAAACGAAAAAAGATACCGTCAGGAAAAGAAATTTTAAGGAATAAAGCGAGGTCCATTATGAAACGACAAGAAGCATTCGAGCATCAAGGCCGCCCCGTGGTTGTCGATTACGGCAGAACCGGGGCCTATTACGGTATTTTAGAGCAGACGTCCGCCGCTCCCCGGAAAATTTGGGAAGGACGTGTCCGGATTCAGCAGGCCCACCGTCTCCCGGATGTAGACAAAAAAGAAGCGGTGCATGAATTTAACCTTAAAACCATTACTGTACCGGGAACGAAAATTCAGGCTGCTGATGACCGCACTCCAGCTTCCTATGAGCACTCTGTCGTGCAGCTGCTAGAAAAAGAGATTTCTTCCCCTCTCGTACCCTACAGCGATAAAAAAGAATGGAAGCGCCTGCTGCATTCTCTTTCCGTTACGTTTACACCAGAACCAAAAGAGCCACAGGAAGAGTCTTATATTTATTATGAAATTCACCGCTCGCGTGGAAACGTATTCCTGCGGGAGGCACCGGATGGCCAGGCCCTTGACATCGAGGACTGCCCGTTTGAACTCGAAATTTCTCCGGCTGGCCTCCCCTGGCGCCGGGCGGTCCATTACTACGATATGTATTTCCGTAACGATCATGGTCAGATATTTGAGCTGCAGGAGCATGATCATGTCCGCATTCACAGTGATCAATTCCGGCCGTTTGCCATCTTTTTAAATGAGCTTGAAGACCCTTCCCGCTACAGTCTGGTTAAAAATATTCATTCCAACGGGTTCAGCAAGGACGATCTGATTGAATGCCATAACCATCTGCTGTATCAATTAATGCAAGAGCCCGAAGAAACTTCTTTTACCGGAGTGAATTTTCTCTATTTCCGAAAACAGCAGTCCGTACTTATTGTGCAGCACCATTATGAAAGGAACCTGCACGCAGAGGACGAGGACTATGTATTCGATCGTTTTGAAATTACGACCGATAAGGGCGTCCGCAACCTGTTTATTTATACAAATTCGTTTGCCCGGGGACAGTAACCGCATGGTATACAAAAAGGCTTTTGAACCTCGGTTCAAAAGCCTTTTTTTTGTGATTTGGCATCCTGATCCCATGTTTTCTGATACCAGGAAAAATAAGCAGCTTCGTCCTTTTCATCCACGTCCCTTAAGTAAACCGTCCGCCCGGTAACGCTGCTGATAACCGAAGCCGAGATCGTATACAGTCTTCGTCTCCGCTGGAAAAAGGACTGCGTGTTTTCCAAATATTGAATCCGTCGTTTAGGTACAAAATTATAAATGGCACTCCAGGCTCTTTCCCGGACAATCAGCTGCTTATCTTCCACTTTCATGCCGGAGCCTTTGTAGCATATCCAGCCCCACCAGGTGAAAAACAGCGGCACTGCTGCGGTTGCCCAGCCATACGGCACCCAGATGGCCGCCGGAATAAACAACAGCCACCAAAATACCGACGCCCGGAACATATATCTTCTTGCCGCCCGTTTTGGCAGTTTGTTTACCTTTTCCGGAATCAATGCCGTATCATCAATCTGCTCCATAAAAGTATGTAGCTGCTTCTGGTGGATCAGCGGCAGCAGCATGATCGAATTCTGTCCCCGTTCGGTGCTCCCGCCGGCGCTGTCTATATAAACCGCCCACATGCCGAGCGCCTGCCTGACCGGGTTACTGATAAAACGAATACACGTTATCCGGTGCATTTGAAGTGTAATCTGCTTTCGTTCGAGAAGTCCCCAGGTAATCTCAAGATCATTTCCGGTGCGGTTCACTTCGAAATTTCCATGCTGTACAAGCGTCCACGCCGACGAAACGAGCCAGCTGAGCAGTGCTGTCACTAACAGGCCCCCGATAATAAACCAGTAGCTGAGCTCGATCAACACGCCAATCGACTGCTCAACCCACGCATCGGGAAGAAAGTTCCCCACCTGGGAATACAGCCCGGCAAGAGCCGCAAAAATAATACCTGCCCGGCCGGAGGTGAGTCCCGCCGTGAAAATGGTACGCATCGGTACTTTCCAGGAAAACGAAGGTTCTGCCGGCTCCGCGGCTATGCCGGTCCCCGAAAAATCTTCTGATTCTTCCTCAGCTGCATGAGAGGATTTTTGAATCAGAGCCGACTGAATAATGGCTGCCTCTTCCCGGCGGATCGCCTGAATCGAAGCTTCCGCCTCTGCGCCTCCGCCTGCTGTTTCAATATTAAGACGCACAAGACCGAACATCCGCTGAATGATGCCGGCGGTGATATCTACCGATTGAACGCGCTGGCTGCGGATGAATCGTTCTTTTTTCACAAAAACCCCGTAATGGATCTGAAGCTCCCGTTCAATCAAACGGTAGCGGAAAAAGATCCATTTCATGATGCTGCTGATGACAATGAACAGCACTAAAAGCAAAAAGATCCAGTTGACTGGAAGCGGTCCGGAAGCCGTACCTCCAGCAAAGAACGTAATAATAAGCGGAAAAAGAAAATCCTTCAGCTGCCGGAAAAAAACGGTGACAATGGCCGCCGGGTGCATCCGTCTCCATTCATTCATCGTCATCATCCGTTCCCGCCAAAAAGGCGATCCGATTGCGCAGCTCCGGCGCCGTCTCTTCTTTAAGCGCTGGAATCTCATGCATGCCGGCTGCGGTGGAAATAGTCACGGTGGAGAGCGCGTACCGCTTGTATATCGGCCCCTGGGCTGTATCCACATGCTGAATACGCACCATTGGGATCAATACGTGTTTAGAGATAATCACACCGTACTGAAGCTCCACCTCTGTTTCATACACCTCGTAGCGCCAGCGCTGCCATTGCCATTTCGGCAGCACCCATGCGTACCAGGCAGAAAAAAAAACCAAAAATGCCAGAATCGCGCCAAGGGCCCACCGGACCCATTCGGACCACCCGAACCAGAAGGCAAGCACAAGTAAAGCAAAAGGGATGAAAGAAACAACGGCCATTTCAATCATCCCCTTGAAGCGCCAGACCGTCAGCGCATCTTCAGATATGCGCTGCGACGGTGCCGGTCTTGTTACATTTTCTTCCTCATGGATGCCGTCATTCATTCCTCATCCTCCACGTAAATAATCGTGACTCCTTCATCCTGCAGCACTTTCAGCACTGCATCGTTCAGTTTTTCATCGCGAAGAAGGCCGAGAGAAGCGGCCAGTTCAAGCTCTTTTAAATCACCGTTTTCTGCGTCTTCAATCAGCTCGAGCACTTCCTCCATGTTTCGTTCTTCAAGCTGCTGTCGTACTTCTGCTTTCGTCATCGTTCAGGCTCCTTCCCTTTTCATTTACGACCTGGGCTTTCGCTCCTGCTCCATTTTCTCACTCATCTGCTTCCAGATGGAGCCTTTTGCTTCTTTCCCGCCTTCAATTCGTTTCAGCGCGAGCTTAATCTGCAGATCCACTTCAAACTCCGGGTCCCCGTTGGCTTCCTTTAACGCTTCGACAGCCGAAGTGTCACCGACTTCATATAAAAACATTGCCGCACGCCAGCGCACCAGCTTGTTTTTGTCCTTCAGCGCTTCAATCATGTCCGGGATACCCGCAGGATCTCCCAGATCAGAATACGTATCTGCCGCTGTTCTTCGAACGGTGACAGATGGGTCCTGCATCGCCTTCTGCAGATCCGGCAGCACCTGGGGATCTTCAAGCATCCCTAAATACACGACCGCCAGCCGGCGGATGGCCGGTTTTTCATCTGCAAGCCCTTTTTGTATAACCGGGAGGTCTTCCATGGAAGGATCCATCTGGTCAAAGGCTGCATAGCGCTGTTTCCAGTCCGGCTCCTCCATCATATCCATCGTTACTTTTTTAAACTTTGGCTCAGTGTTTTCTGCTTCCGGAGTATTCGCAATCCGTACCAGCCGTTTCAGCCGCTCCTCCGGGTAGGCCGCAGCAATTTCCTCTGCCATATCGCTGCCGATCTGTTCCAGGTCCTGGCCGTAACGGACCCCGTAATCCTCCCATTTGCGCTGCATCACAATGTTGTCATCTTCAAGCTGGGCTTCAAAAGCAGCGGTCTGAAAACGTTCCGGCAGGCCCTGGCGTTTTTCTTCCTCGCCGGAAAGCAGCTTTATCTGCATCGGGATGTTTTTAAACATCTGGACCTGCGCCTGCACTTCCCCGAACGCTTCCTGGGGCTCCTCCGGCTCTTCATCCGGCTGCTCCACCTTTTCGCCGAACGCCTGACGCACCTGGGGCAGCAGCTGCTCCCAGTCGGCTTTAGGGTGGCGCTCGAGGGCCATGAAGTCGGCAACGTGGTAGACACCTTTTATGCCTTCGATCTCCAGCAGCTGCTGGATCGGAGCCGGTGCTTCTTCTTTATTTTCCGGTTTATAATTGCTGCTCGTTCCGGCGGGCAGCGATTCGTTAACATTCAGCTTCATCGTATGAGGACTCGGTGTTGGCTCAATGGATGTAATATGCATGATTAATCTCTCTCCTTTAAAATAACGTCCCAATTTGCACGTCTGATTATAGCACAGGAGAAGCCTCTCCTGCCAACCGGCTGTGCATTTGCATTCCAAACCAGTCCGCTGTTCTGATACACTGTAACAAAGACTATTTTCAAAAGTTATGAGGAGGTTATTACGTTGCAAATTGCACTTCTTTCAGATGTACACGGTAACGCCCGTGCATTAAAAGCTGTTTTAAACGACCTGCACGCCTTATCGGTAGACCATATGTATATGCTCGGAGACCTTGCTTTCCGCGGCCCGGAACCAAAAAATTCGATTGAAACCGTTCAATCCCTTCCTGCAAAAGTATTGAAGGGAAATGCAGACGAATGGATTGTCCGCGGCGTCCGGGAAGGAGAAGTCCCCGAGGCCAAACGCTCGATCATGAACCAGGAACGGGACTGGGCGCTCGAGCGGCTCTCTGCGAATGACGTTAAATACTTAGAAGAGCTTCCGGAATCATTTCTCGATGAATACGACGGCTTCCGTTTGTTCGCCTTTCACGCGGTACCCGGGAGCCTGTTTCCCCCGGTTCCGGTCGATAGTGAGGCTTCCGTTTTCGAGGAATCATTTTTCCAGAAGCAAGAAGCAGACATTTACGTGTACGGGCACGTGCACACTCCCTCTATTCGAAAGATTGGGGCTAAATGGGTAATCAATACAGGAAGTATCGGGCTTCCGTTCGACGGAGACCCGACACCGTCATATGTTCTTCTGACCATCGAAGACGGGGAAATAATTCCGGAAATCCGCCGGGTCCCTTATGATACGGATGAAGTTTTAGCACAATTTGACGCTAACGATTATCCGAACAGTGACCAGGTAAAACGCATTATTTCGTCTGGACGTCCGCCAAAATAACGTTTGTCCAATATATACAAAAAACCCGCCGTCCTCGGCGGGCCTTTTTATATGCTGTTAACCTTCTGCAGGCTCTGCATAATATCAATAAACGATGCTTTATCTCCGTATTGCGCTACAATCTCGCCCTGTTCATCAATAATAAACGTACTCGGTACGCCTTCGCATTTATAGCGTCTGTACGTATCCACACCTTCGTCCTGAAGCACCGGGAAACGATAATTGTTGTTTTCCACATACGTTTTAGGATCCTCTTCCCGCCGTTCGCGGCCGGTCACATTAATCGTAACAAACTGCAGCGGACTGTCTTCATTCATCTGTTCATAAAACCGGTTCTTCTGCACCAGGTCCGCAGAAGAATCAGGGCACCAGGACGCCCAGAACGTCAACAGCACCGGTTTTCCTTTCAGCTGTTCAAGCGACCATTCAACGCCGCTCGACATTTCTTTGAGTTGAAACTGAGGGGCCTGCATAGGTATCCTCCTTTTTTTCTGTTAAATCTTGTTTCAAATACGGGTGGAGCTGCTCAAGCAAATACGATCCCGACTGCATTTTATACATCCGCTCTTTTTCCTCCCCGGTGTCAAATACGATTAAACACGGGACACTCTGAATTTCGAGCTGCCGGGCCTGTACAGGGGCAGTATTGATATCCATTTCCAGAAAAGAAGCGCCGGCATACAATTTTTCTATTGGGGCAAGCATACGTTTTGCCAGCTGGCATGTACCACACGTCGGCGAAGTAAACAAAACCACCCGACGCCCTTCCTCCGCTTCGAGCATCTGCTCAAGCTGTTTGTTCGTTATTCGTTCCAATTTTGTTTCACCCGCTTTGTATCAGGACCGCAAACGGCTGCATCCTTTTAGACACAGCCGGCTGTTTTGGTCTCTTGTTTTTACTGCGTACGAAAAGCTTCGACAAGCGCCTGATTATACGCTGGAATATCCGGCGGACGCTGACTTGAAACGATATGGCCGTCTACGACGACCGGCTCGTCCGACCATACTGCCCCGGCGTTGGTCATATCGTCTTTAATACCAGGAGTGCTCGTTACGTGAACCCCCTGCAGGATGCCTGCGGAGGAAAGCACCCAGCCGGCATGGCAGATTTCACCGATGATTTTTTTATGCTCGTCCATATGCCGGACGATGGAGAGCACTTCGCTGTAGCGGCGGAGTTTATCCGGTGCCCATCCTCCAGGAACCAGGACTCCGTCATAGTCTGCCGGGTCGATATCGGCAAGTGCTGCCTCTGAGACGGCCGGCACCCCGTGTTTTCCTGTATACGATTTGCCATTTTCCTTGCCGGTAAGCAGCACTTCAGCGCCTTCTTCGCGCAGACGCATAACCGGCACCCACAACTCTAAATCTTCAAAATCGTCTTCGACAAATGCAATAATTCTTTTTCCCTGAAGTGACATTATGATTCCTCCTTTATCTTGCTTTCAGCAGCTATTCAGCAGGCTTTAATGTAACCCGCCGGCTGTCCGGCTTTACATTCCACAGATCCTTCGGTGCCTTAAGCGGCTGCTTTACACATCGCCGCTCCACTTCGACGGCAAAGGATTCCGTGAAAGGGAATGGCTGTAGAGCTATCGTCTCTTCGTCTTCCCAGCGGGCATGAATCGTTTCATGATCAAGGGAGGCAAAGGTCTGACGGAAGCCGTCCCGGAACCAGGGGACCTCCTTCTCTTTGGACGCCCCCGGCGTATTCATGCAAATATAAAGAGACAGGTCATCAAAAAACTGAAGCAGATGAAAATGTTCAGCTGCCATCAGGAAATTCCACTGGTAGCCGACAATCAGGCGCTGCTGACGGGCAATCTCCTCCTGCATAAAGGCAATTTCCTCCGGCACCTCGGAGTCTTTAAAAAACGAGCCGTAGTGGCTGCTGATCAAATACGCCTGGTACGGATCCTCTTCTTCAAGAGCATTGATGGTGTTCCGGTAGGCGCCGAGCTTCGGCGGGACCGGATAATTGACAAAGGATACCGGCCACCCGTTTTCATCAAGTACCGGTTCTTCGTCAAGCGTTTTCCAGGCATCGTCATGGCGGGCTGTAGCCTGAAGCGCCGAAGACCAGGACGCCTGTTCTTTAAACGTTGTATGGTGCCAGTACTTCATGCAGTCTCCGGAAAGAGCCGCATGCTCCTGCTGCATCATAACCTCCACCCAGCCGTTCCGATTCTCGCTGATCATAGTATCCGCTCCCTTTCTGCCCATGTGTACCGTCTTAATTAGATAAGGAAATTAAACAGCGTTTCTTCTTTGTTGATTTCAGTATATTTGATGCCGCGGTCTCTCATTCTCGTAAGCAGCTTATCGTAGTCCGAGGGATAGGTCACTTCAATGCCGACAAGCGCCGGGCCGTTGGATTTATTGTTTTTCTTGTTGTATTCAAAGCGGGTAATGTCATCGTCCGGGCCGAGCACATCATGTAAAAATTCCCGGAGAGCGCCGGCACGCTGCGGAAAATTCACAATAAAATAATGCTGCAGTCCTTCATAAATCAATGATTTTTCCCTCATTTCTTCCATGCGGCCGATATCATTATTCCCTCCGCTCACGATGCAGACGACCGTTTTTCCTTTAATTTCTTCTTTGTGAAAATCAAGAGCCGCAATTGACAAGGCTCCGGCCGGTTCAGCTACGACGGCATTTTCATTGTACAGCTCCAGAATCGTCGTACATATCTTGCCCTCAGGCACGAGCGTAATGCTGTTAAGCAGATCCTTGCAGACGTCATACGTCAGTTCCCCGACCCGCTTCACAGCAGCTCCGTCAACAAACTTGTCGATGTAGTCGAGCGAGACAACGCCCTGATTTTCAATGGATGCTTTCATGCTGGGAGCTCCGGCCGGCTCGCAGCCAATGATCTTCGTTGAAGGAGAAATGGAGTTCACGTATGTGCCAACGCCGGATACGAGGCCGCCTCCGCCGACGCAGGAAAATAAATAATCGATCGGCTCTTCAATATCGTTCATAATTTCCATCCCGACCGTTCCCTGACCAGCGATCACTTTTTCGTTATTAAACGGATGCACAAATTCCATCTCATGCGCTTCGCCGTAAGCGTTTGCTTCGTAATAGGCATCGTCAAACGTGTCGCCTGTAAGTACTACTTCCACGTAGTCCTTCCCAAATAACTTCACCTGCGAAATTTTCTGGCGCGGAGTCGTGTTCGGCATAAAAATATGGCCTTTCACTTTCAGCTCCTGGCAGGAATAGGCCACGCCCTGAGCGTGATTTCCTGCGCTTGCACATACGACGCCGTTTTCAAGCTTTTCCTTCGGAATACTGCTCATCATATAATACGCCCCGCGGATTTTAAATGAGCGCACCACCTGGAGGTCCTCCCGCTTTAAATAAATATTGGCCCCGTAACGTTCAGAAAGCACCTGGTTTTTCTGCAATGGGGTATGCGTGACCACGTCTTTCAGTGTTTGATTTGCTATGATAATGTCTTCAATGTGTATATTCCCCATACAAGCAACGTTCCTTTCTACTTAGCGTGCGTCCACTTCAAGCGTGAATGCCCGGTTAACATGATTAGTGTAAATGCTCGAAAGCGGCGGAGAACGTCTCCGCCGCTTTTTGATCCCGTTCAAACCCTTACTATTATAACATGAATATGCATACTGAAAAGCCGTGCGTTTTCCTCTTTTGTGCGAAGGGTACATAAATGATAATCCCGGCAGTTCTTTACCCGCCCTATTCTTTGGTATAATGTTAGCAGTACACTTTTTCACAAAATACAAAGGGGGATTTTTTCATGAACGACATGCTGAAAAAAGGATTTTTTCTAGGACTCGGAGCGGCTTCATACGGACGGGAAAAGGTTCAAACATATCTCGATGACCTCGTCACCAAGGGGAAAATAACCCCCCGGGAAGCAGACGAATGGAAAGAGGAAATGATTCAACGGGGATCGGCTCAAAGCGACTCCTGGAACAGCCAGGCGAAAAACTCCTTCGAAAACCGGGCGGAAAGCATGGGTATCGCCACTAAACGTGATATTGACCGTCTCGAGCAAAAGCTCGATGCCATTGAAAAGGCGATGAACAGACCAGACGACGAATAACCGCCAATTCTAATTAAAGGAAGGAACGCTTCATGGCTATAACAAAAAGTATCCGGCACGCAAATCGATACAGAAAGATTGCTACTACGCTTGCGAAACACGGCTTCGGATATATTTTGCAGGAAGTGGGACTTTTTCACATTCTTTCTCTTCCTAAGCGGATTATGTCGGATCCCAATGACTGGAACACGCAGTCTATCGGGGTCCGTCTTCGCCTTGTCGTAGAGGAGCTCGGTCCTGCGTTCATCAAACTCGGGCAGCTTGTAAGCACCCGGAAGGATATTTTCCCCCCGTCCGTCGTTGATGAACTTGCAAAACTGCAGGATCACGTACCTCCATTTCCATATGAGACGGCCAAGTCGGTGATCGAGCACGATCTGCATGAACCTCTCGGCAATATTTATTCCTATTTTGACGAAACCCCCATAGCCGCAGCTTCCATTGGCCAGGTACATAAAGCAGTCCTCCGTGACGGCCGGGAGGTGGTCGTGAAAATCAGCCGGCCGCACATCAAAGAGATTATCGAACAGGATATCGATATTCTGCGGGATCTGGCACGACTCCTCACCCAGCGGTTTCAATGGGCCCAATTCTATCAGCTTCAGGATATTGTCGAAGAATACGTATCTGCAATACGGGATGAATTTGACTACTTTACCGAAGCCCGCAATGTGGAAAAAATGGCCCGGACCCTTCAGCATTTTGAATCTGTACAGGTCCCCGAAGTATACGAAGCCTGGTCCTCCCGGAGGGTCTTGACTATCGAATACATCGATGGCTATAAGCTTTCCGAGCTTAATTACTCCACCGTCGAATTTGATAAAAAGAAGCTCGCTCATCATCTGGTGGATTCCTTTCTGCACCAGGTGCTGCGCACCGGTTTTTTTCACAGCGACCCCCACCCCGGGAACCTGCTTTTTAAAGAAGGAAACATTGTCGCCTATATCGATTTCGGCCAGGTCGGCCGTTTAAGTAAAAGCATGCGCAGGCAGTTCGTTAACTATGTTATTGCCTTGACGAGGCGGAATACCCGGGACGTAGCGGCAGCAATTTATGAAATGGCCGACTTTCCGGAAGATATGGAAACAGAAATTTTTGAAGAAGATGTGGAATACCTTTTATCCAAATATTATGAAACGCCATTTAAGGAAATAGAAATTGGTGCAGCTATCAATGATGTATTTTCCACCTCGCACCGCTATGGCATCAGCATCCATAAAGAATTTACGATGCTTGCGAAAGCTATTATTACCATTGAATCCATTGCCACCGAGCTTGATCCGGACTTAAGCATCGTCGAAATTGCCGAACCGTACGGCCGGATGCTCGTTAAAGAACGGCTGAACCCGCGGGACCGGATCGAGGATGTTTTCCGAGAGGGCAAAGAGCAGTTTGGCTATATCCGCGAGCTGCCAAAAGAGATTCGCTCCGCATTGAAAAAAATCAATGATGATGAACTCGGTGTCGATATACGCATGCCCCGCATTAATATTTTAATGAACAAGCTTGACCGTATCGGCAACCGTCTGAGCTTCAGCGTTATACTGCTCGCTTTCAGTATCGTGATGGTGGGCCTTATCGTCGGATCAACGTTTGGAGATAACAATTCGATTCTCGTTCAGCTCCCCGTCATCGAGATCAGCTTTATCGTGTCGTTCTTTCTCTTCATCTGGCTGCTGTATGCAATTTTCCGCTCAGGCCGATTTTGACCTCCGATACAAAGCAAAGCTGCCGGCTTCTGCCGGCAGCTTTTTTGTGTTCCTTTATAACTTGTTCGGCTCTTTTTCGATCGGAAGGTCCGGATAGGAAATCCAGTCGCTCCAGCTCCCGTTATAAAGACGCACCTGCTCGAGTCCGGCTTCTCTCATGCCGAGCACATTGACACAGGCCGTAATACCGGAGCCGCAGTAAGAAATAATTTCATCAAATCCCTCGAGTCCCTGAAAATGGTCACGCAGCTCACTCTGCGACTTCCATGTGCCGTCTTCGCGAAGCACATCCTTCCAGAAATAATGATAAGCACCCGGAATGTGGCCGGAAACGGCGTCCACTTCTTCGTTTTCCCCGGCGTAGCGCTCATAGCTTCTCGCATCCACCAGCGCTACATGTTCATTCCGCAGCTGCTGCTTTACTTCTTCAAGGTGAACCAGCTGATTCGGCTCACGGTCGATTTTCATCTGCTTCATGAGCGGCGTCGGGATTTCCTTTGTTGTCGGAAATCCCTCCTCCATCCAGTGGGAATAAGAACGGTCGAGGACATATGTATTCGTGTGGCCCGCATACTGCATCAGCCACCAAAACCTGGCTGCCCCCATGCCTCCCTGATCATCATAAGCTACAACGGTCGTCTGCATGTCTATGCCCCGTTCCGAGAGAACCTGAGCGAAAAAGTCCATATCCGGCAGCGGGTGACGTCCCCCGTGGGTCCCTGCCTGGGCGGACAAATGCTTTTCCACATCAATAAAGACAGCACCCGGAATATGATGTTTAACGTATGCTTCATGCCCCGCTGCTGCATCTTTCAGTTCAAACCGGCAGTCCACCACCCGGACATGTTCATCGCGGCGGTTTTCATCCAGCCATTCAGAAGAAATTAGAAAGCCCAACTTACTCTCCCCTTTCTAGGATTCCTGTGTTAACTGTGTTTGAATGCTGTTTAGAATAAACTCTACGGCCTGCAGCGTTTCCTTGAACTGTTTTTCTTTCGTTGTCCGCTGGTAAGCCTGGAGAGAGGCATTCATGATATTATCATATGTGTCTTCCATCTGGGATTCATGCAGGTACGGGTAGCTTGTCGTCTGCACCCAGGCAGAAGCTTCCTCTTTCCATATATCTGCTTCCCCTTTTACCTTGTCGACAAACGGTTTTACCTCCTCATAAAAATCGGGGCGGTCCTCCCGTTCCTGTACTTCGTAAAAAATCTGCTCTGCTTCATCCATGCGCCGTTTCATCTGGTCACAGCTTTCAAAAAGCCCGGGCATCGAAAAACCCCCTTCGATACAAAGAACGCTTCCCTTTACAGGAAAGCGAATATTTTAGGATGTGCTTTCTTCCTGATCCTGCTGATTGCTCACCCGCTGGGCTACTGTTTCCGGCTGAATGGCCGACAGAAGCACGTGGTCGCTGTCCGACAGGATAATGCTTCTGGTTTTCCGTCCATTCGTCACGTCGATGAGCATCTTTCTTTCGCGTGCCTCCTGGATCAAACGTTTTGTCGGGGCAGAATCAGAGCTCACAATTGAAATTACCCGTTCTGCCATCACCATATTGCCAAAGCCGATATTGATCGGTGTATCGCTCATGCTATCCCCTTCCTTTCTCGTTCTTTTCTATCCTAACACGAATAACCGAGGCTTTGTCTATCATTCTAAGCGCGGCATACGTAATATCCTGCTGAAATTATGGTAAAATAGCAGCAGGCAGTAAATTTCAGCAAAGGAAGATTATCATGGCTTACCGCTACCCAAACGGAAAAGTATACCGTCCGAAAAAAAATGCTTCCTCCCCCCAGGGCCCTCCTGCGGAAAAAAGCTTTGCCAACCGCGGGATGACACTTGAGGAAGACATTAATGAGTCCAACGAATATTACATCGCACACGACATCGGCATCATACATAAAAAACCGACGCCCGTACAGATTGTCGATGTTCATTACCCGAAACGAAGCGCAGCGCGCATCACCGAAGCATATTTCAAGCAGGCCTCCACCACGGACTATAACGGTGTTTTTTCCGGGCGCTACATCGATTTTGAAGCAAAAGAAACACGAAACAAAACAGCTTTTCCCCTGCAGAATTTTCATGACCACCAGGCGGATCATATGCACAAAGTTCAAAAGCAGGACGGCATCGCATTTGTTCTTCTTCGTTTTGCCGTACATGGGGAGACGTATTTATATGACGCTTCCCATTTTCTTCACTGGTATTACGGCCAGACGAAGCGGAAATCTATTCCCTACCAGGAGATCCAGACGCACGGCCATCCCATTCCGCTCGGTCTTCAACCAAGACTGGACTACTTGAAGATCGTGAAAGACGTTTATTTTCATTGAATGCACTTGTAACAAAACAAAAAATTGGACGTCTAATGCCTGGGCACACAGAACTAGATGCTATGTACAACGAAAGGACGAACGTCAATGAGCGACAATTACCGGTCCCGCCAGGAAAAGCGGACGGCCGACCAGAAAAATCCTAAAAAGAAACAGAAGAAAAACCGCAAACGTCCGCTCTGGCAGACATTCATCATCTGGGCGCTTTCCCTCATGCTTGTCTTCATGACTGTCGGCGTCATCATTGTCGCTTACATGATCAATCAGGCCCCGGAACTGGATGCGGAGGCGATGGTATTATCAGAAGCGGCTACTG
Source organism: Marinococcus sp. LNHM5E3-2.1 (assembly GCF_056034365.1). Taxonomy (NCBI): domain Bacteria; kingdom Bacillati; phylum Bacillota; class Bacilli; order Caryophanales; family Bacillaceae; genus Marinococcus; species Marinococcus sp. LNHM5E3-2.1. The sequence goes on along the minus strand of NZ_JBQLIB010000004.1, from coordinate 149,044 downwards.
TATATGACCAGAACGATGAAGAAATTGCCCAGCTGCAAAACAGCAGTAACCGTGAACTCGCCGACATTGAAGAAATGCCCGACTACGCGAAGGAAGCATTTATCGCTGTCGAGGACGAGCGTTTTTACAGCCATTTTGGCATCGACGTCCAGCGGATTTTCGGCGCATTATGGGCAAACGTGACTGACGGCTTCGGCTCCCAGGGAGCAAGCACGATCACCCAGCAGGTCGTGAAAAATGCGTTTCTTTCACCAGATAAAAACATATCACGTAAAGTCCAGGAACAGTATTTAGCCATCAAGCTTGAACAGCAGTACAGTAAGGATGAAATTCTTGAAATGTACGTCAACCTGATCTATTTCAATCAGGGAGCCTACGGCATCACCCAGGCCGGCCAGACCTATTTTGGAAAAGAGGATCCAGGCGAGCTCACTATCGCAGACGCTGCGCTGCTTGCAGCCATCCCCCGCCGGCCTTCGTACTACGACCCGGTTCAAAACCCGGAAAACGCCGAGGACCGCAGAAATCAGATTATTTCCATGATGAATGAGCAGGGCTACATTACGGACGAAGAAGCCGAAGAGGCTTCAAGCACTCCGGTGGACGAGCAGCTTAACTACCAGCCGCCGGAGAACGGAGTTGCCTATGACTCGTTTATGTCTTACGTGCAAAATGAGCTCGAAGACTTTGACGGTATTGAGCCGTCAGATATATATACCGCCGGGCTGAAAGTATACACAACGCTTGACACCGAAGCCCAGGAGCAGGCTGAAGAGCTCATTCAAGGTCAGGACGCCGTTGACAGCTTTCCAGACAATGAAGAGTTTCAAATTGGGTTTACGCTGCTTGACACTCAGACCGGGGCGGTAAAAGCCATTGTTGGAAACAGGCAGAATCCGGATACTGCAATGAGCTATAATTTCGCTACCGACCCTAATCAGCCTGGGTCGACCATTAAGCCCGTCCTGGACTATGGGCCGGCCATTGAAAACATGCAGTGGTCCACGTACCATCAGATCGAAGATGAAGAATACCAGTATCCGGACACAGACACCGACGTGCGAAACTATACCCGGGACTACCGGGGCAGCGTGAGCATGCGCGAAGCACTGACGGATTCCCTGAATGTCCCTGCAGTAAAGACGCTTGAGGAAGTCGGCCTTGATAACGCCAAATCGTTTGCAAACGGGCTCGGGCTCGGCCTTGAGGACGTCTACTACGGTTCAGCTCTCGGCGGCCTGGAGCAGGGGGTTTCCTCTGAACAGATGGCCGGCGCATACGCAGCTTTCGGAAACGAAGGAGTTTATAACGATCCCCATTCCATCCGGCGGATTGAGTTTCCGGATGGACGAACGATTGACTTTGAACCGGAGCAGGAGCAGGCAATGGAGGATTATACTGCCTACATGATCACAGATATGCTTAAAGATGTCGTTTCCGATGGTACTGGCACGGGTGCCCAGATTGACGGGCTTCCGCTCGCCGGTAAAACCGGAACCACTAATTTCACCGAGGACGAAATGGGCACCCTGAATATCCCTGACGGTGGCGTCCCTGATGTGTGGTTTAACGGCTACACTACGAACTATACAGCTTCTGTCTGGGCCGGCTTTGAAACCCGGTCGGAAAACAATTATCTTGTCGACGGACAGACTGATGCTGCCAAAGATGTTTTCCGCGAGGTAATGCAGCAGGTCAGCAGCGGCATTGACACTCCCGACTTTGAACAGCCCGACTCTGTAGTATCAGTACGGTTAAATGAAGAGACCGGGGAGCGAGCTACGTCTAACACTCCCGACGCTGACACGATTACCGAGCTGTTTGTAGAAGGCGAAGTGGACGCCCAGGTCACTGAACCGTCCTCTGACAGCGGATCGGATGACAGCGGGCCATCAGACAGCGAAGAACCTTCTGGCGACAGTGACTCTGAGGAAACAAACGACAATCAGAATGAGTCTGAACCAGCAGAGGAACCAGCAGAAGAAACGGATGAAAATGAAGAAAATACTGAAGAAGCTCCGGGAGAGGAGACAGAGCAAAACACGGAAGAAAATGATGAAACCGAAGAAGCTCCGGCAGATGAAGATTCCGGCGCCTCCGGGGAAGGCCGCGAAGAAGAAACAGATACCAGCGGAGACGAGCCTGCAGAATCCGAATCAGACAACGGCGGGGGAAGCGACAGCGGTGAAAATACCGAAGATGAGGGCTCCGGGAACACAGAGCCGGAAACAGAGACCCCAGATGAAGAAGAGCCTGCTGATACGGAAGACAGCACCTCTGCACCGGAACAGGAATCCGAAACAAACGAATAACAAAAACCGCACGCCTTTTCGGCCGTGCGGTTTTTGTTATACCTGAACATGGTCCTCTTTTCTCGTTAACGGGGCAAGTTTCTCCCATTCTGTCTCCAATACGGAATAATAGCTCTTGTCGTACCACGTAGACAGCCGATCGAATTCTTTGTCGAGCGCCTTCCTGTGTTCGGCATAAATATAGTCAGACGCCGCTTTAACACCGTTCTCTATTTTTTCTTCAAGCTCCTGTGCTACTTCTTTCGTTATCTCCGTAGCAGCGCTCTGGACATTTTCCCCATATGCCTCTTTCAGAGTTTTTATTTCCTGATGAACAAAGAAGTCCTTCGCCGAGCGGAAGTACGTTTCAAATGCTTTAGCATCCACCTCTAAGTCAAGCGTCTTTTCTGGTTTTGGAATAAAGGAGCGGCCGGCGTCAGGAACCTGAAACATCGGGAAGTCCGCCTGAACCTCTCTGTACTGTTCTTCAGTCTCCTGCTTCAGCTGCCGTTTCATTAATTCCTCCAGACGGATGAACGCCGTTTCTCTCTCCTGCCCTGCCTGCACCAGTATCTCTTCTTTAATTTCCGTCAGCCGTCCCGTCAGCTGCCTGCGCTGTTCTTTTCGTGAGGAGCCATCTATAGTGACGGGATTCACCACTTTATTAAAGTAGTCCTGATAGAATAAATACAGACGCTTGCGCACATGAATCAGCCGCTCTTCGGTGTCTGAAACGAGTTCTTTCCGCAACCGTTCCATATGAAAGCGTTCCGGCACTTCTTCATACTGCCCGAGCTTTTGTTTAAGCCTGTCTGCTTCAGCAGCAACGCTTGTCGCATCATGCTTTTGCACCTGCAGGGCCCGCCCAAGCTGTTCTTTTAAATTCAGCGCCTGTTCAACAACATACTGCTGCTGCACGACAAGGAGTTCCTGCCAAATTTGTCCGGATAAATAATTTTCAAAGGCTGAAAACATGTCGTCTTCTCCGCCCTGCTGCTTTTCCTGCAAACCGCGCTGGCTTGACACAGGAAGCAGAAACGGCTCTTCAAATCCATTCTGCCGGAGCTGGCCGCGCACATGGTTAACAACCTGACGGCGCTCGTTATCATCTTTTGCCAGATCAGCGGCATTGATCAGAAAGTACAGCTTATTTTGTTCAAATTCTTCATTCGCCCGGGAAAGCTGCTGAATGAAACGTTCATCGGCATCCGAGAACGCATGATTAAAGTATGTGACATAAAAAATGGCGTCCGACTGGCGCAGGTGGTCAAATGCGACATTGGTGTGGCGTCCGTGGATCGAATTCACGCCCGGCGTATCGGTTAAGACGAGTCCCCGGTTCGTCCAGTAGCTCTCGTAATAAAGCGTCACCTGTTTGACAAGACACGCCTTCTGCTCATCTGCCACCCAGGAGCCCCAGTCCTCCATCCCAATCGTGCGGGTCTCCCCGAGCGAGGAATGGTGTTTTTTAATGCTTTCCTGAAGCGTGAACATATACTGGCTGTATGTTTCCATCCGTGCGTCCCGGGTACGGTTCGGCTTTCTCCATTTCTGAATGGAGGCAAGCGTGTACACTTCTCCGAGCTCTTTCGACACGGCCTGGATTTCCTCATCAAGAAACGCTTCATCCTTCAGCTGCAGAATAACCGTACCGTGTGTGTAATCCTTCTCCGGAGCACGCACAATATTTACGGCTGCTGTGGTAGGATGCGGCGACACAGGAAGTGCCGGAGCACCGAGAAGCGCGTTGATAAAGCTCGACTTGCCGGCACTGAAAGCGCCAAAAACCGAAACGTGAAGTTCCTGGTTGTGCAGATTTTCGCATAAACGCTTTAGATGCTTCTTTTCTTCTTCGATTAACGAGGATTCGGATGGTTCGGCGGCGAAGGCTTCCACCATCTGGATTTCTTCACTGTACGAAGGAAGCTCCTTTTGCCCGCTAGAAGCACTCTCCTGCTCTTCCACCGCTTCATCCTCCCTGGAAATAGAAATCTCCGGGACATCGGACGGTGCCTCTTCACTCATCATTTGCCGGATTTCCTGTTCCCATTCCCGCCGGGCAGAGACGCTTTCCATTTGACGCTCCACCTGGGCAATTTCCTGCTCCAGACGTTCCTTTTCCTCTTTCCAGTCATTCTGAAGTTCATTTAATTTCGTCTGCTCTGCTTCTGTCAAAGCCGGTCCAGCGGCTGAGGTAAGTACGCGCTCTTTTTCTTCAAGCAGCGGCTCTGCCTGATCCTTGAACCGCCGGGTAATTACGCCGGCCAGCTGGTCGGTCACTTGAAACACATACTGCCTGCCGGTCTCACCTTCCGGAATAAAGGCCTCGAGATCGGCGCGTTCAAGCTGAACGTCAATGTTTTGCACCTGGTCAATGTAATCGGCACTGTGGGAAGAAGCATCCTGCTTTTCCGGCTGCAGCAGTTCTCGCACGTGGAACGTCAAAGACGCTTTAATATTTTCATTTATATCTGCAAGCAGCGCATCAGCTCGTTCGTTACGGGCTTCTTCCGTTTTTCTTTTTTTATTAAACAGAGATCCTGCTTTGAAGCCTGGCTGCCAGCTTTCAAGCCAGTCCCTGGCTTTATCCACAGTGGACGCTGGAAACAAATGAGCCTGATCGAGCGTTCGCTTCCATTCCCTGAACCAGCTGCTCCATCTTTCTTCACTGTCCGGCTGAGCACTTTCGTCAATCAGCTGTGCAGGCACGCCGGCATGCTCCGCCCGCTCCTGCCAGTCTTCGAGGGCTGTCTGCTGTTCCTCCCTAAGCCTGTCACGGATTCGTGACAGCAGGGTCTGGCGCATCCGTTCCTCACTTCTTTCGAGCAGTTCGCTGCCGTGGTACAAAAGGCTGCGCACATGAGAAGAGAATGTCTGCAGCTCATTATCCGGGTGCTTTTCATCGCGCATCGAAATATAATACGTGGCAAGCACGTGCACCTGGTTTCGCTCAAGCGTGGCGGCAATCTGATTGCGGTAGGACCGCAGCGTGATTTCTTCTTCCCGGTGTTTGTCCATCTGATTGACAACAAAAATGATCGGCTTGCCTTCCGCTGTCAGCTGCTGTAAAAAACGGATGTTTGTTTCCGACTGGGCATGGTTGTAATCCGTTACGTAAATAACAGCATCGGTTGACAGCAGTCTCTCCATTGTCACTGCCTGGTGCAGCGGATCCGTCGAGTCCACCCCCGGCGTATCCACCATCCGGCTGTAAGACCCTAAAAACGGCAGCGGGGCCTGCATTCGGATCGAGCGAATGTCCGCCCCGTCCCTGCCCCACTTTTGCACCTGCCCCCACGGAATATCGGCTTCCCAGGTTTTAGTTTGGCCTTCACTCGTTACAACCTCGAGACCAAGCTCCCCGTTTTCAATCGATATAATATTGGCGCTTGTTGGAATCGGACTCGCGGGCAGCAGATCGTTTTGAAGCAGGCCATTCAATACAGTCGACTTGCCGGCCGAAAAATGCCCGCAAAACGCAACTTCAAAATAAGGATGCTCAATTTTTTCCTGCACGTCTTCAAGCATCGCGGTTTCTGCCGGATCCAAATGCATGTCTGTCTGCAGCCATTGTTGTTCCCAACCGCTTGTATTAGCCATATTTTACTCCTTTATCATTCGTGATTTCGGGATCGTTTTGCCAGCGCTTCTTTTTTCTTCACTTCTGTATACAGCTCCTTCAGCTGCAGATAGGAATGAAAATAATTCGGATACTCAAGCAGAAAACCGAGCCTTTCCTCCACGTTGATCGGCTTATGGGCAAGCTTCCTGCTTTCTGCGATCAATTCTTCCGGCTCTGCAGAAGGCACGGGCCGTTCGTTCATCCAAAACAGCGTACACAGCCAGTGGGCGAGCCCGAGTCTCATGTACGGAGCGGCCTTTTCCTTGTCTCTTTCGTCCCAGCATTCATCTAAAAAAGGCAGATGCTCTTCCCACCACTGCATAAATGTTTTAATGTGCTGGTTAATGTTTTCCTGCCACGGAGGCGTACCGGCGATGCCGTTTTCATAGGTAATCTCATACCAGAACGGGTAGCGCAGAGCCGCGGTCTTTCGATCTGTATTTTCATCTACCTCGATCTGCGTTACAGTATAAAAAATTTCATGCTGAAATGACGCCGGAATTTGTATTTTTACCATGCTGCACCTTCTTTCCGCATCCGTTTCTGTCCTTCCCTGCAGTAGTCAAGCACCGGACAGGACGGACACTGGGGGGACTGGGACTTACAGTGGTAGCGGCCGAAAAAAATAAGCTGATGGTGCATCTGGGACCATTTTTCTTTTGGCAGCCGTTTCATCAGCGTCTGCTCCACCTGGGTGACGCTGTCTTTCCATCTGCATATGCCTAAACGCTTGGACACCCGCTCAACATGCGTATCCACCGCAATAGCCGGCACCCCGAATGCTACTGACGCTACTACATTCGCTGTTTTTCTGCCGACACCGGCAAGCTCGACCAGCTCTTCCTGCGTTTCTGGCACGCGCCCGTCATGGCGTTCGAGCAGAGACGCCGAAAGCTTTTTTAAATTTTTCGCTTTATTGCGATAAAGTCCAATCGAACGAATAGCCTGTTCAATATCCTCAAGCGGTGCCTCAGCAAAGTCTTCCGGGGAGCTGTATTGTTCAAACAACCCGGGAGTTACCTTATTCACCAGGGCATCAGTTGCCTGGGCGGAAAGCACGACTGCTACCAGCAGTTCAAAGGGATTGCGGTGATTCAGTTCACACTCTGCTTCCGGAAACATGTGCTCGATCCGTTCAATCACAACCTGTAAATTTTTATTCGTTAATGCCATTTTTTTCTCCTCTACTCTTCATCCAGCCAGTTAATATTGGGATATTCCGGCAGCTTTTCCGACTGGGCCGCCTGTGTGCGACGTCCACCCTTTTGTTTAAACTGTTCGGTCTGCGCTTTAGCATCTTCTTTAGTCTGAATGCCTTTGCGCTTCCATTCGTGCAGCATCCGGTCCATGTAGCGAAGGCTGAATTTTTGATTCATGACCGCTTCTTTCAGCGCGATCTGGATCATATCCGGCGAGTAATGATCCTGATCGAGCCAGACGTTAATCGTTTCCCACTCCATGGGGGAAAGCGGGCGGGAAAATTCCTGCTCAATGTTTTGAAACAGATGCTGCTCTTCAACCTGATCCCCTTGCCCGGACGGTACCTCCGCTGTAAGGGCCTGACGGAAAAAAGGATAGAGGGAGTACGCTTCCTGCCGGATTTCATCGCGTTCAGATTCATCAATCTGCAGCAGATTCCGCTTTATCATCGAGCGCAGGCAGCCGGCGCATTCATTTTCATCCATACTCATTTTTTCAGACAGCTCTTTCGGCGTTGGAAGCGGCACGCTGTTCTGGCCAAAACGGTATATATGCAAAAGCATCATTGCTTCTGTTTCATTCAGCCCCACCTGCTCGTATTTATCCAGAATAATTACTGGAATGGAAAGGTGGCCGTGCATGAGTGCTTCTATTTCTTTTTCTTTATCTTTATTCATCTGTTTGTCCTCCCTTTCACCCGGCCGGCTGTCGGCAAAGTGCATAAAGGAAAACCCCCGGAACGGGGGCTTTTTCTCTTATGGATACAGCCTGTTTAACAAACGCGGAAACGGTATCGTTTCCCGGACGTGTTCGGTGCCGGCAATCCAGCCGACCGTCCTCTCCAGACCGAGACCGAATCCGGAGTGCGGCACGGTGCCGTATTTTCTTAAGTCCAGATACCAGCCGTAGGCTTCTTCCGATAAGTTGTGTTCTTCGTACCGCTGCTTCATAAGCTGCGGGTCATCGATGCGCTGACTGCCGCCGATAATCTCCCCGTAGCCTTCCGGAGCAATCAGGTCGGCACAGAGTGCGGTTTCCGGATAGTCCGGGTCGGGCTTCATGTAAAAAGCTTTGATTTCGAGCGGGTAATTAGTAATAAATACCGGCTTTTGAAACTGCTCCGCTATATACGTTTCATGCGGAGCACCAAAATCTTCGCCCCAGCTTACTTCATAGCCCGCTTCCTGCAGCATTTCGACTGCTTTATCGTACGTAATGCGCGGAAACGGTGCCTGGATGGCTTCGAGTTTGGAGGTGTCACGCTCAAGCACAGTAAGCTCCTGGCGGCAGTTGGTAAGCACCGCCTGCACGACATGGGAGACATACTGCTCCTGGATTTCGAGGCTTTCACTATGGTCGCAGAAAGCCATTTCCGGCTCAATCATCCAGAATTCAATCAAGTGCCGGCGGGTTTTTGATTTTTCCGCCCGAAATGTCGGGCCAAATGAAAACACGCGCTGAAAAGCGAGAGCCGCCGCTTCCATATACAGCTGACCGGACTGGGAGAGGTATGCATCTTCATCAAAGTATTTCGTATGAAAAAGCGATGTCGTCCCCTCCGCCGAGCTGCCGGTCAGAATAGGCGGATCCACCTTAATAAACTGATTCTCCCGGAAAAAAGCGTAGGTCGCCTGAATGATTTCATCGCGTATACGCAAAAGCGCGTGCTGCTTACGTGAGCGCATCCACAGATGCCGGTGGTCCATTAAAAATTCTGTTCCGTGCTCTTTCGGCGTGATCGGGTAAGGCTCCGCCTCCTGGATAACCTCAAATCCGGTTACCTGAAGCTCCACCCCGGTCGGCGAACGATCATCCTCCTTCACTGTGCCGTCCACATAAAGCGAGCTTTCCTGCGGAAGATTCTTGGCCTCGGTGAACAGCTCTTCGCCGACATCATTTTTTACGATGACTCCCTGCACGAAGCCGGTGCCGTCCCGCAGCTGTAAAAAGGCAATTTTGCCACTCGACCGCTTATTGGCCAGCCACGCGCCAAATCTTACTTCCTGGCCGATATATTGATTCAAACGTTCAATGGTTACTTTCACGTTAGTCCCTCCGGTTCGTCCTGTTTATGCTGATCGAATTATTTTTCTGTGAAACGGCGGATTCTCGCCACCGCTTCTTCAAGCTGATCCAGAGAAGTAGCGTAGGAGAGCCGGACGTTTTGCGGAGAACCAAATCCGCTGCCCGGAACGACCGCCACGTTTTCCTCCTCAAGCAGAGCCTTTACCCATTCATCCACATCCTTATACGAAGCAGCTGCCTCTTTGACGTTCGGGAACAGATAAAAGGCCCCTTCCGGTTTCACGCAGGTGATTCCCGGAATCGAAACGAGCTTGTCATAAATAGTATTCAGCCGTTCGCTGAATGCCTGGCGCATCGTTTCTACAGCACCGTCATCCTTCGTATAGGCAGCGATAGCCCCGTACTGGGCGTTCGTTGTCGGGTTGGACGTTGAATGGCTCGCAAGGCTCGTCATTGCCTTCACAATAGCACGATTACCGGCTGCATAGCCGATTCTCCATCCGGTCATCGAATGGGATTTGGAGACGCCGTTGACGACAATGGTCTGCTCTTTTAATTCCGGGGAAAGTTCTGCGATGGATGTGTGCTGCTTGTCCCCGTAAATCAGCTTTTCATAAATTTCGTCGGAAACAATCAGCAGACCCTCTGCTCTGGCGGCTTCACCGAGCGCATGCAGCTCCTCCCGGCTGTACATGGTACCGGTCGGGTTGCTCGGGGAGTTAATAATGACGGCCTTCGTTTTATTCGTTACCGCCCCGCGCAGCTGCTCCGGAAGAATCTTAAACTGGTTTTCCTCCCTGCCATCCACAAATACCGGGCGTCCGCCGGCAAGCTTGACCTGCTCCGGATAGCTGACCCAGTAGGGCGTTGGAATAATTACTTCATCCTCCGGATCGAGAATGGTTTGAAACAACGTGAACAAAATGTGCTTGGCGCCAGTACCGACAATGATTTCCTCGCGGCTATACTCCAGCCCCTGGTCCTGCTTAAACTTTTGAATGACCGCATCCTTCAGTTCCGGCAGGCCGCCGGAAGGAGTGTATTTTGTTTTTCCTTCCTGCATGGAGCGAACAGCCGCATCGATTACGTACTGCGGAGTATTAAAATCCGGCTCACCGGCGCCGAGGCCGATAACATCCTGGCCGGCTGCCTTTAGTTCGTTGGCTTTGGCGGTAATCGCCAGGGTTGACGAAGGGGTAATTTCTTTCACTCGTTGGGACAATTCCATACTCTTTCCTCCTCAATAGTTTCCGTGCTCAATCTATCCATAGTTAGTGTAAAGAAAAGCGAAAAGGAGTTCAAGCGTGGTTTACGCCGCTTAAGGGCGGTCCAGGCTGAAGCTTTTCACAAATTCTCCTGTTTCCATATCAATGTACACATAATGCTGCTGGTTTTCTGTCCGGTATTTGCCTTCATATATTGGACGGTTGTCTTCGTAGCCGGGGGTCACTGTTCGCACGGCGTCAATTCCCTCTTGTTCCGCTATACGCTCCTCAGCCTCCTGAATACTCAGCGTATCAGCCGCCGCCAGGCGTTCGAGCAGTTCCCCGTCGTGGTAAAACAGCCAGTCCCTGCTGCCGTCGTTGGTTTCGACGCGCGCTGTTTTCACCGGCTGTTTGCCGTTATATATAAACGTATTCTGTACTTCGGCGACGTTGTTTTCTTCAAGCGCCAGTGCTTCTGCCCGTTCCCTGTCGTCAGCAAGAGGCGCACGGGCCTGAAAGTAACCGGTCACAAGCCCCAGAACAACCAGAAAGACAATTAAAAAAGCCGCAAGCGTGATCCAGTTTTTCACGACATATCCCCCTATGTGCGGTAAATGGTAAACACCATCTGCTCCTCGTTTTCCTTATCAAGAGAAAGGCCGAACATTAATTCCTCCTGCTTTAACGTGCGATTCAGTGTATCAACAATTTTATACAGATCTGACGACGCTTCGATTTTAACCGACGCGACGACTTCAAGCTGTTCGTTTCCCATCGTTTCACCTCACCCGGCGTACTATAAGTACGCTTCATTTAATTTGCGGTAATGGCGGTTGGCCTCGGCGTTAATTTTTTCTTCATCGAGCGTCAGAAGTTCGCCGTCTTTCATCAGCTGCCTGCCGTTCACAAAGCTGTCCGTCACGTCCCGGCCGGAAGCTGCGTACACCAGATGCGATAAAATATTATCGTATGGCTGAAGCGCAAATGATTCACTGTCAATCAGAATAAAGTCCGCCGCGGCTCCTGGTTCCAGCCTGCCGCTGTCGCTAAATCCCATCGAAGCGGCTCCATTTTCGGTTGCCATCTTCCAGACCGCTTCCGTTTCAATCGAACTCGGATCCTGAAAGGCGACCTTCTGCATCAAAGCGCCCAGGCGAAGCTCCTCAAACATATCGAGGTTGTTGTTTGACACAGCGCTGTCCGTACCGATCGTAATCCGCAGACCACGCTTTTGCATTTCGGGAATGCGGGCGATGCCCGATCCAAGCTTGGCGTTGCTCATCGGATTATAGGAGATGGTCACTTCTGGTACGCTCATATCGTCAAGATCTTCATCGGTCGCATGCACGACATGCGTAAGCATCGCCGGACGTGTGTAAAATCCGATTTCTTTTAGCTTTTTAGCCGGGGTCATCCCGTAGTCGCGCCGGTAATCAGCCACTTCTTTGGCCGTTTCCTCAAGGTGAATGCCAAGCGGCAGGTCGTATTGGTGACCGGCGTCGACAATTTTTTCCAAAAACTCCGGGGTGCACGTATACGGGGCGTGTGGGAAAAGCATGCCCGTAACCCGGCCGCTTGTATCCTGCTCCCATTCCTTTAAGTCGCGGGCTGCTGCTTCCAGCTTTTCGCTCTGCTCCTCCGGAGTGCCAATACTCATCATGCCCTTGGAAATCATGGATTTAATGCCGGAGCTTTTCACGAGCTCATACGTATTCTGCATGCCCATATGATACATATCAAGAAACCCGGTTGTTCCGGTGCGGATCATTTCCGCAATAGCGAGACCTGTACCAGCCTTCGCTGTTTCGTTGCTGAACAGGCGCTCCCGCGGCCAGACGTGGTTGTTCAGCCATTCCTGGAGCACTACATCGTCCGAAACGCCGCGCATCATTGTCATCGGTGTATGGCCATGGGTGTTATAAAGACCAGGGCTGAGCCACTTCCCCCGTCCATCCAGAATATCGGCGCCGTTCTCTTTCTCCGGATAGTTTCCAGGCTCTACTTGAACGATTTTACCGTCCTTGACTTCAATATAGCTCTCGACTGCCTGAACGCCCCGTGCATTCGGGATTGGGTAAACGTGCTCGATTACAAAGTGTTCCATATCCGTACTCCTTTTTAACGTTTTTTTGCTTCTTCAAAAAAGTCAGCGATACGGTCCAGCACCGCATCCATCGGTTCATAATACGTATTCGTCCGGGGAATCGAGTCAATAAACGACGAGCCGTAGGAAGCCTCCATAATCCGCTTATCAAGTACTGTTACCACGCCCCGGTCCTCGGAATGACGGATCAGCCGGCCAAAGCCCTGCTTGAATCGGAGTACAGCGTGCGGCAGCGCTTCTGCGTAAAACGATCGTTTCCCCTGACGCTGCATTTTGTCCGACACAGCTTCATAAACAGGATCCGTGGGCGGAGAGAAAGGCAGACGCACAATGATCACGTGCTGCAGCTTTTCCCCGGGGATGTCGACACCCTCCCAGAACGCATTGGTTCCAAGCAAAAGTGCATTGTCCTGCTGCTGAAACAGCTTGGTCAGCTTGGCGTGGGTGCCGCTCGTAATCCCCTGTCCGATGACGCTCAGCGTCGATTCCTCGGTCCATTCTTTCAGCTGGTGATACACCTGTTTAAGCATGTTAAAGGAAGTAAACAGAACCATCGTTTTTCCTTCCGTAATGTTGACAGCGTGAAAAATATATTCGGCCGCTTCCTGCGCAAAATCAGCATGTTTATCATTCACCCCGGAAATGTCTTTTGGAACGAGCAGCTGCGTCTGGGAAGCATAATGATAAGGGGAAGCAATCAGGCTTGTGTGCGGCAGAAAATCATCCAGCCCCATTTTTGATTTCATGTATTCAAATGAACCGTTGACCGCAAGAGAGCCGGAGGTAAGCACGACGCTTGCTTTTTTCATGAACAGCTGTTCACTCAGCTCCGAGGCTACCTCCACCGGACGGGCGTAAATGTACGCAGCATTTTTGGCGCCGCTCTGCTCTGCTTCCACCCAGTAAACATGTTCGGGTTCCCGTTCAAACAGCAGGTGGAACAGATTGTCCCCCAGGCTGTCCAGCTGCCCCAGGTAAGAGTTTAGTTCGGCAAGTTCATTTACAAAGTTTTTGGAAGAAGGCTGCGTTTCCCATGCTTGTTCGAACGTTTCCCACGCCTTAAATTCCTGTTCCAGAAGCGTAAGGAAACGGCGTCCGGCTTCTTCCACCTGCTCCCACACGGGGCCGGATTCCCCGCCGGGTGTGAAGCGCTGGCTGTACCGGCCCACTTCCGAACGCCGCCGCCCGGAAGCCGTGCGGCACCAGCGTGTGAGCAGACGAAAGAGCTCGTCGCATTCATACATCAGCACCGCATGATTGTCCTCGCGTTCGTGGTACCAGCCCGGCTCAAAAACGATGCCGGCTTCTTCCCCAAACCAGATGAGCGGGCGCACGACGCTCTGTTTTGTATCCAGGCCGAACCTGCGGAGCAGCCGGTTTGCTTTTGTGTAGTGAACGGATCTGCCTGCATATTTCCCCGCCGTTTCCGGCAGGTGATGCGCTTCATCAATGACCACGTATGGATAGGATGAAAATAAATTTTTACCCTGGTACATATCGCTCAAAAGCATCGCATGATTGGTGACGACGATATCGGCATATTCGGCTTTACGGCGGGCACGTGCATAAAAACAGTACGCCTCCCACCCTCTTTGCGCGTGCTCATCCTGATAATGATTCTGGCGGAGGCTTTCCCAGAGAGCATTTCTGCGGCCGCCGGCCATATTAATTTCATCAAGATCCCCGTGCCGGGTTTGTGTCAGCCATATTAACACCTGGCCGAGGCCGAGTGCTTCTTCGAGCGAAAACTGGCGGTGCTGCAGCCATTTTTCAAGTCGCTGCAAAGAAATGTAGTTGCCGCGGCCTTTTAAAACAGCCACAGAAACCTGGTCGTCGATCAGCCGCTCAAGCAGTGGGAGATCTTCATTCATCAGCTGCTCCTGCAGCGTGAGTGTCTGCGTGGAAATTAATATTTTTTGATTGTATGTACGGTGATATTTTACGGCTGGAAGCAGATAGGCGAGCGTTTTCCCAAGACCGGTGCCCGCTTCTATAACAGCGTGGGAGCGTTCCTCAAACGAGGCATAGACCATTTCTGCCATCTCCAGCTGCCCCGGACGCTCTTCAAAACGATCCCATCCCCGGCTTTTAGCATGACTTCCGCTCAGGGTCTCCTGCAGTGATACGTTTCTCTGCTCCGGCTTTTCTGCCGGAAGCTCTTTGCGGAACACAATGCCGTGGTTTTCCTCTAAATCATACGGCAGCTGCTGCGGGGCCTTTGCAATACAGCGCTCAATATACTGGTGAAGGTCACTGTGCAAGAAGGCAGCCAGCCGGTCCAGGCGGTGAAGCACGTCCTTTGGAAGCAAGGCTAGCCTTTTACGGATGGATATCCAAAGCTCTGCAGTGACGAGGGCATCGCTGTCCGCCCGGTGCGGACGGTCGTGGTCAAGATCCAGCCACGATGTGATCTGGGAAAGCCGAAAGCCCGGCGCTTCCGGATAAGCAAGTCTCGCACACTCTACTGTGTCCACGACTGGTCCCTGAAACAGCGGAAACCCGGCTTCCTGCATGCCTGCATTGATAAATGCCAGATCAAACTGCACATTATGACCGACAAAGGCAGCGTTCTCAAGCCAGGCGGTTAACGTGGGAGCCACCTCATAAAACTCCGGGGCCTGCTCTACGTCCTGCTCCCGAATACCGGTAAACTGCTGGATAAAAGGAGGGATCGGCATATGCGGCTGAATAAAGGTGGAAAGAGTGTCGAGCACTTCTTCGTCCTCCATAAGCACTGCGCCGATTTCAATAATTTTTGCTCCTTTTCTTGGAGAAGTGCCGGTTGTTTCTACATCTATGACTACATATTTTTGTCCCATCTGCCTGCCTCCTTTCTTCCGCTATTCCGGCGGGGGAACGTCCAGAATTTCGCCGCTGTGCACCGTCTGTATGCTTCCATCTGTTTTTTGCACCTCCAGGGCCCCCTCTTCGGTTATACGAAGAGCTGTGCCCTCCACTGTCTGGCGGGACGTTTCCACCTGAATAAAGCTCCCCAGCGTATCTGTTTTTTGGGACCAGGCAGCTTTGACTGCACCGAATCCATTCGTTAAGTATTCATTATACCAGGACTCATAGCTTTTTAAGATAGATGCAATAATCTGCGGACGACTCTGCCGGACTCCTGCATACTGTCGGATGGAAGCGGCTTTATCCGCAAGCTCTCCGGTAAAATCCTCGTCCGCCTGGTTTATATTAATACCCATGCCGACAATTACTGTCTGTACCTCATCCATGTCTGCCTGCATCTCCGTCAGTATACCTGCCAGCTTCTTTTTATGAATGCGGATATCGTTCGGCCATTTAATCGCAGTCGGAGCCGGAAGATAGCTATCAAGCGCCTCGGCAAGAGCTACCGCCGACAGCAGCGTGAGCTGCGGAGCGTAGCGGGGAGGCACCTGCGGGCGGAGCAGAAGACTCATCCAGATGCCCTGTTCCGGACTACTCTGCCACGTGCGTCCAAGCCTCCCCCGTCCCTGCACCTGTTCATTCGCGACGGCAATAAGTCCTTCCCCGGCTCCTTTTTCAGCCTGCTCCCTCACAATTTCCTGGGTGGAGGTGACAGTATCGTTATAAATAATCGTACGGCCGAGACGTTCAGTTGTAAGATGAAGCATAATTTCTTCTGTACCAACCCGGTCGGGAAAACGCACCAGCCGGTAACCGCGCCGGGATGCCGCTTCAATTTCATATCCATTTTTCCGCAGCTCTTCGATCTGCTTCCACACAGCGGTACGGGACACCTGCAGTTCATCGCTGATTTCCTGACCGGATACCGGACGGTCCCGGTGGGCCATCAACAGCTGCAGCAATCGATTTTTATTCATCGTTCATTTCCTCCAAATAGGCTAACAGCTTTTGTTCACTATTTTCTACCTTTTCATTCACGACTGCCTGCTCTAAAAAGGCGATCGTCTTTCCGATTCTCGCCGTGTCCTTATAACCCGGCATCGAGGCGATTGACTTCGGCGGAAGGGCGAGATCCTGCCTGGAATGAATCGGAAGAGCTTCCCATTTCTTTCTCCATTCTGTGCAGGAAAGCCCCTGGTAAGTAAAATTTTTCCACTTTTTGAGCTTCTCCAGATCTGCCACCTGCGTTGGACCAAAATAATACAGCCACTGCAGCCACGTATCGGGAGAAGCCCGGACATCAACTCGTTCCAGCAGCCAGCGGCACTGCTTCCGTACCTGATTGGAAAACCGCCATCCATTCAGCATATCCAGACTTTTTTGACCGTACAGGGCATACAGCAGAGCCGCCCATGAAGCTTTCGTGCCCGCTGGAAACTGTACAAGCGTGGAGTGGTGAAAAAATGGAGAGGCCGTCCGAACCGGTTCCGGAAAATGTGAAAACAAACGCAGCTCTCGCATGCCTTCGAGGGCGCTCAGCCGTTTCTGCCCTTCAAGCAGCTTGGTTATTTCATCGCGTATTCGTTCCACGGCGGTATACGCAAGCCCTGCTGCAGCTGCCTCCGCTGCCCGCTCAGCTTCCAGATCCAGTGAAAAACCGAGAACCGCCCTAAAACGGAACGCCCGTATCACCCGGAGCGGGTCGTCGGAAAAGGCGCGTTCAGCTGAGGCCGGGGTGCGAAGCACCTGCCTCTGGATATCCTTCTTCCCGTTAAACGGGTCGATCACCTTGCCGTCTGTATCTGCTGCCATCGCGTTGCATGTGAAATCCCGCTGCTGCAGATCCTCTTCGATTGTTTCCGCCCCTTCCCGGAACGGAGTCACTTCCACGATACTATTTCCGCTCTTCACAAGAAGCGTCCCGAATTTTTCCGACGGCTTCACAGCGTTCGGAAAAACAAACGAAAGCTCTTCAACGGTCGCAGCCGCTGCTATATCTATATCGCTCGGCGCCCGTTTCATCAGGCGGTCGCGTACAGCTCCGCCTACAATATAGGCAGTAATGCCGTTTTGCTGTAACCTCTTAATAACAAGCAGCGCCTCTTGCCACGTCTGCTGCTCGTTCATTACTTGCCCTCCACGGTCCGTCGGTATACTTCTTCGTACTGGGCTACGATGCGGGCGGAGGAGAAATATTCTTCCACCACGTCGAGCGAGCGCTGTTTAAACCTTTTCATTCTATCCGGATCCGTCAGTAGCCCGACCGCCTGCTGGGCAGCCAGTTCCACTGCTCCAAGCGGGACAACATAGCCGGTTTCATTATGAAAGACCACCTCAGGAATACCTCCGACATCTGTACCAATGACCGGCACACCGCAGGCCATCGCTTCAAGCGCAGCCAGGCCGAAGCTTTCTTTTTCCGAAAGCAGCAGCATCAGATCGGCAACGTGCAAATAGTCGGCTACCTCCCGCTGGTTGCCTAAAAACAGCACGTCCTGATCGACGCCGAGCCTTTTCGCCTCCGCCCAAGCCTTTTCCCGGTCCGGTCCATCCCCAAGCATGACCAGCTTACAGGAAACCTCTGCCTGCACTGCAGCAAATGTCCGCACGACGTCTACGACCCGTTTCACCGGCCGGAAATTGGAGACGTGCAGAAGCACCTTTTCGTCTTCGTCGATGTTGTATGCTTTTTTTAAATCCTTTTTGTCGACTTTCGGCCCATACACCCGTTCGTCCACGAAATTGTAAATCGTATGAATATCGCGGTCGACTTCAAGCATCTGCCTGGTCTGCTCCACCAGAGCGTCTGATACTGCTGTCACTTCATCCGAGCGCTGAATGGCGTAGCGGATAATATCACGAAGCGAGGAGTCATGGCCAAGCACAGTGATATCTGTGCCGTGAAGCGTTGTTACTACTTTTACAGGATGATCGGTCATGTCCCTCGCTAAAATCGCACAGACAGCGTGAGGCACGGCGTAATGCACATGCAGGACATCGAGCTCCTCCCGGTTGACAACTTCCGCCATTTTGCTTGCAAGTGTTAATGAGTACGGCGGGTACTGGAATACTTCGTATTGGTTTACTGAGACTTCATGGTAATAAATATTCGGTGAGGTTTCGGTTAAACGATAAGGGATCGCCGAGGTGATGAAATGAATTTCATGGCCCCGCTCAGCAAGCAGCTTGCCGAGCTCAGTCGCGATCACTCCCGATCCTCCCACCGTCGGGTAGCACGTTATTCCAATTTTCACGCTTAGTCACTTCCTTGTCTTTTGGGCACCTGTTGAAAAAGCATCGGAGTTTCGGCGATAAACCCTTCCGCGTAAGTCACTCCCGTTTCTTTGCCGAATAGTCGATCTCTTGCCTTTATTGTTTCGAGGTACCCGTCTGTAAGCGGTGTGCTTACGGCCTCTTCCCCTGGGTTAAACTGGCTTTTATACGCCTTTAATGCCGCTTCTTTATCGCCGGCGGCCGGGGTGATGTCCACATAAAAGGAAGGCCGGTGGTAGCCGTTGATCATATAGTAGTACATGTTTGGCACTTTGTGGGCATTTTCGTCCACACCAGGGTACAGCTTGACCCCGGCATCAAAGACGGCCCGCTTAACAATACTTCCGGCATCACCGTGATCCGGATGCCGGTCGATGTAGTACGGGGCAAAAATCGTGTCAGGCTGGATGCGGCGGATCAGCTGCACAAGCTGGGTGTACTCTTCCTGGGTTACTGCAGTAAGCATACGGTCCCTCCAGGTAAGCTGGAGCCGTCCTGCACCGAGGATCTCTGCTGCCTGCTCTGCTTCCTGCTGTCTGGTTTCCACGGTACCGTTGGAGGAAAGATCTCCCTCTGTCAGGGAAAGCATATAGACATTGTCGGTTTTACTGTGCAGCGCTACCGTCCCGCCCATTCCGATTTCGATATCATCAGGGTGGGCCCCGACGGTTAACAATGTTCGTTTATGTGTCATATTAATCTGTGGACTCCTTTAAAATATCCCGGAAGGCAAACAATCCGTGTTCAAGGCCTTTAATCAGCACTTCAGCTGCGGCCATATTCGTTGCAAGCGGCACCCCGTGCACGTCGGCGAGCCTCATAAGCGCAGTGATATCAGGCTCATGCGGCTGCGCGGTCAATGGGTCCCGGAAAAAAAGCACCAAATCCACCTGCTGTTCTGCAATCTTTGCCCCAATCTGCTGATCGCCGCCCAGCGGCCCGGACTGGTACTGTTTGACGTTCAGGCCGACCTCTTCATTCAGTCTCCCCCCGGTCGTTCCTGTTGCTGAAAGGGTGTGACGCTCGAGGATATGCCTATACGCTTCGGCAAACCGGATCAGATCGTCTTTTTTCTTATCATGGGCAATCAGTGCGATATTCATAAAAGTTCCCCTTTACTCCAGAATGTTTTCGAGGCCGTACACGAGTTCCTTCATCGTGACTACCTGCTCAATCGCAAATTTGACCCCTGGCATAAATGACGCCCGGTTGATCGAATCGTGCCGGATCGTAAGCGTCTGGCCTTCGCCGCCAAACATTACCTGCTGATGTGCCACGAGGCCCGGAAGGCGCGTACTGTGAATCCTCATGCCGTCGAGCTCTGCTCCGCGCGCCCCCGGCATCGTTTCTTTTTCCTCCGGGTGCCCCTGCGTTTTTTTGGTGCGGTTTTCCTGAATCAGCTTTGCTGTTTTCACTGCGGTGCCGGACGGGGCGTCAAGCTTTCGGTCATGGTGCAATTCAGTAATTTCAACATCCGGGAAGTAGGCTGCAGCCATTTGCGACATTTTCATCATCAGAACAGCGCCGATAGCAAAGTTTGGTACAATAAGCACTCCCCGCTGCTGCTCTTTTGCTTTCTGACGCAGGCGCTCGAGGTCTTCATCGGTAAAGCCGGTAGTACCAACGACCGGTGCAAGACCGTAGTCGAGTGCTTTCTCTGTATGTATCTTTCCAATTTCCGGCGTGGTCAGATCTACAAACACTTCTGCTTCGACTTCGCCGAGGCACTGGTCAACGTCCGTATAGACGCGGGCCCCGGATTTTGGCATGCCTTCGATTTCCGACAACAGCGAGCCTTCGTATTTATGGTCCACCACAGCGGCGAGCTGCAGGTGCTCCGCTGCTTCAATCATATGTACAGCTTCCTTACCCATGTTTCCTCTCGGTCCGGCAACGATAACGCGGATTGATTCAGTCATTTGTCATTCTCCTTTTTCGTCCATCTATCCTGGTCTCTTGTTTCAAACTTTTCCATTACGATACGAAACGCTTCATCCAAATCAATATCAAGCGAATTGGCAAAGCAGATGAGCACAAACAGCAGATCACCCATTTCCTTTTCCAGTGATTTATGCTCTTCGCTTTCTTTCTTCGGCTTTTCACCGTAATAGTGATTAATTTCTCTGGCAAGCTCTCCCGTTTCTTCGGTCATTCTTGCAAGCATGGCGAGCGGACTGAAATAACCTTCTTCAAACTGGCCGATGAAGGCATCCACTTTCTCCTGCATTTCTTTCATCGTCATTGGTTCCCCGGCCATTCCGGCGTCCTCCTTTCAATCGTATAAAAATCCATTCGGTTTGACAAACATAGATTGCCTCCTGCCCCAGGCTTTACTATAATGTAACGGTTGATACAAGCTTTCCGGCCGGAGAGGAGGAACCATCGTGAACATTTGGATACATACACGCAATATCTTTTTTGTCGTGCTCGGCTCTGCTATTATGAGTTTTGGACTTGTCTATTTTAACATGCAAAACCAGCTAGCGGATGGCGGCTTTACTGGTATTACCCTAATTCTTTATAATTTATTCAATATCAATCCTGCCTTCAGCAACCTCGTGCTGAACATTCCCGTCCTGATTCTGGGCTGGCGCCTGCTCGGCCGGCACGTCTTCGTCTATACGTTAATAAGCACGGCGGCAGTCAGCTTGTTTTTATGGCTGTTCCAGGAGGTTGAGCTTCTCCATCTGCCGCTCCAGGATGATCTTGTTCTTGTTGCCCTGTTCGCCGGCGTTTTTGTCGGCTCCGGCCTCGGCATTGTTTTCCGGTACGGCGGCACCACCGGAGGAGCTGACATTATCGCCAAGCTTGCGAGTAACGTATTCGGCTGGACAATGGGACGCTCGCTGTTTATGTTTGATGCTGTTGTAATAACCGCTTCCCTCCTGTATTTAGACTACCGGGAAGCGATGTACACACTCGTGTTTGTGTTCGTGGCTGCCCGCGTCATTGACTTCATTCAGCAGGGGGCGTACTCCGGAAAAGCCGCTATGATCATTTCCGACCAGGCTCCGGAAGTAGCTGACGCCATTCTACAGGAGATGAACCGCGGAGCGACTATACTAAACGGTAAGGGCAGCTTCACCCGTCAGGAAAAAGAGATTCTCTACTGCGTCGTTGGCAAAAACGAGCTGATGCGTCTGAAGCACCTTGTTGAACGGGTGGACCCCCACGCCTTTGTTACGGTTAACGATGTCCAGGATGTTATCGGTGAGGGATTCACTCTCGATGAAAACAAAAAACCACTGCAATAAGGTATCTTAGTGCCGCATTTTTATCAGCTTTCACACATAAAAACACCTGCACCGGTCATCGGGCAGGTGTTTTTTACTATTCTTCGCTCGTCATGAGAAACATGGCGATAAAACGACCCAGTTCCAGCACGGCTACCAGAGCGGCTGCAACGTACGTTAATGCAGCAGCATCGAGCACTTTTTTCGTTTCTCGCTCTTCATTGTTGCTGATAATACCAGTTGCAACGATCTGATTCATCGCGCGGCTGCTCGCATTGAATTCCACCGGAAGGGTGACAACCTGGAACAGAACAGCGGCCGAGAAAAACACGATGCCGGCCAAAAACATGCCGGTCGACTGCAGTAAAATACCGGCAAGGATTAAAAAGAAGGAAAGGTTGGAGCCAGTCGAAGCCACTGGAGCCAGTGAGGAACGGAATCGTAAAAACGCATAGTTTTCCGCATCCTGAATCGCGTGCCCCACCTCGTGGGAAGCGATCGCCTGCGCCGCTACTGTCGAATTGTAATAGTTATCCTCCGACAAGCGGACGACTTTTTTCGATGGATCATAATGATCCGTTAATTTTCCTTTAGTTGGCTCTACGCGTACGTTATAGATGCCGTTTTCCTCCAGGATTTTCTTTGCCACAGAGGCACCTGTCATCCCGGACGAATTGCTTACATTCGAATATTTTTTGTATGCTTTTTTCACTTTGGACTGTGCCCAAAGCGGAATGAGGATAAGCGCTGCTAAATATAACAGAAGCATTCCCATTTTTTCTCATCCCTCCATTTATATATACTTATATTGTATGCAGACGGGGGTATAATGTCAAAGATTCCGCTCTATTCCTCCATGAGCCGAAGCTCTGTCCGGCCGGGTCTGAGTCTCCACCAGAGCAGAACCCCCGCAGAAATAATACTCAGCCAGAACGTCCCGTAGCCTATCAGGGAAATATACGGCTCAAGCGACGCTGAGACCCAGGGATACATTCCAAAAACGTAGTCAATCACATCATTATGTAATGTCCATACCGCTGCTGCTCCTATATGCCAAAGCTTCACCCGGTAGTAAGGCAGATACAAAAAAGCCTGCAGTGCCATGCCGGCGTGAGAGGCAATAAGCATGTAGTGCTGCCAGCTGAGTGTCTCTCCGGCCACGCCGGAAAACACGTTCATCCCTACCGCCCAAAGCCCGTACTTTACAAGCGTTATAAAAGCGAATGCTTCCGCCAGTCCGCTCCTCCTGCCGATAATGTACAGCCCGAGAACGATCGTAAAAACCAGGCTTGCCGTCGGACTGTCCGGGACGAAGGGCAGAAACACAGCCGGCGTCTGCTGCAGCTGCTGACCGTACCAAATGTAGCCGTAGATAGTGCCGAGCGCGTTAATGATAAAAAGAGGGATTAACACGTAAGGTGTTCCAAACCATCCAAGTAGCTGTTTCACGATATCATCCGCCTCGTTCAATATGTAGGAAAAGACACCAGATTCGTGTCTTTATTCACTCATGCGAAGGTCTTCAAGCAAAAGCTGAAGCTCTGTATTGTCCGGCTGCAGGGCTGAAGCCTGCTCCAGGTGCTTCAGCGCATTCTCCCGGTAGCCGAGTTCAAGCAGCAGACGACCGTACTCTTCAAGGAATACTTCGTTTTCCTGATATACGCTGTACACTTCTTCATATTTTTCTTTCGCTTCGGCGGGTTCGTCCTGGAGGTTTTTAGCGCGGGCATAATACCACTGAAAACGCACATCCGGCTCTCCCATTTCGTATAAATGATCAATCAGGTCAATCATCGCCTCCGGCTCTTCCTGCTCCATCCACATGCTGAGAAGCGCATTCGCTGCTTCAAGATGTGCCGGATTTAAAGCAAGTGCCTCCTTGAGATGTTTTTCTCCTTCTTCTTCATTGCCAAGCGCCATATACAGCTTTCCGGCCTCAGTATATAAATTTTCATTGTATTCATCTTCTTTAATGCCAGCCTTTGCTGCTTCCAGAGCTTTTTCATGGTCTTCGAGCCCTTCGTAGCTTCGCACGAGATATGGATAGAGTGCCACAAAATCTTTATCCATGTTGCGGAGCTCTTCGAATTTCTCTGCAGCCAGCTGATAATCGCTGACCTGAAGCGCCGTATAGCCGTATCCAAACAGAGCGTGAAGCTCAGTATGTTCTTTCAGTCCAGCCTCGTAGTAACTCAGCGCATCCTCAAACGAACCGGTCACGCTGTATGCTTCAGCGAGACGAAGGCTCAGGCTGCCATCCGGAAACTTAAACCCGGCGCCTTCAGCCTGCTTCAAATAAGGAATGCTTTTAGCGTAGTCCCCCCGGGATAAATAGTAATCTCCAACGGCGGCAAGCAGCACCGGCTCTTCAGGACTCAGCTTCAGGGCATCGAGCAGCTTTTGCTCCGCTACTTCATCGAGCCCCTGCATCTGGTACAAATCAGCTAGCAGCAGCTGCGCCCGCAGATATTCTTCGTCTGACTCCTTCACCTCGAGCAGCCATTCAATCGCTTCATCTTCATCGTCCATATCAATCGCATTCTCGGCTGCTGTCGTCAGCAGTGCCCCCTCATCGGGATAGCGTCCGAGCAGGTCTTCAATCAGCGGCTGGGCCTTATCTGAGCGGCCCAGCTCCTGATACATTTCCACTATATCGTATTTTTCCTGATCGTTCGCAGAGTGGCTGTATTTCTCCATCTCTTCGAGCCCTTTTTCCGTATCGCCGTTTCTTATCGTTTCGAGGATCGTTTCTAAATTCACGCCGTCAACAACCTTTCTTCCAGGTAAATCTCGTTTAGCACTGTGTAATTATAGCAAACATTGCCCGCTGTGACGAACAGAAAACCTCCCCTCGCCCATTATGATAACGTTTACAAAAACAAAAAAAACACCTGATGTCTACTCATCAGGTGTGCCGCCACATCGGCTAGTTTTAAGATAAAGAGTATGGATAGGAGTGGAGAGAAACCATACGCTAATATTAGTATAACGTAATTGTAAGCGTTGTCAATGCTTCTCTCCTATTTTTCATTCTTTTTTTCCGTTAACCGATGTAGGATTCATAATCGTGCTTTTCGAGCTGCTGCATGCCGGCCCGCCGGTCTTCTTCCGTACGGAAGGTCAGCTGCAGCACGCCCATGATGTCCTCTCTCGTTTCAAGGATCCGTATATTAATAATACTGATGCCGGTACGTCCAAGAATTCCGGTTACGTCCGAGATAACGCCGGGGTGGTCCGGCACATCGACAAACAGATCATAAATGGATGGTATGGCTCCCTGCTTTTTTGCAGGCAGACCGTCACGATAAGATTTTGCATGCTCAAAAAACTGATATATCTGCTCTTTATCCCCCGCAGCAAGCATTTGTTCAATGGCACTCATCTGCTGCTTCCAGTCTTCCATCAGCTGCCGCATCACGTCATTGTTTTTCAGAAGAATATCGGTCCACATTTCCGGACTGGCTGAAGCGATTCTCGTAATATCCCGGAACCCGCCGGCTGCAAGCTTTGTCACCCAGGCCTGTTCGTCCTCCATTCCCTTCACCTGATGCACGAGTGCCGATGCTACGATATGCGGAAAATGGCTGATGACGCCCGTCAGCAGATCATGCTGCTCATAGGAAAGCTCTATAAACTTTGCCTGCGTGCCCTGAAGCCAATCTTTGATTTCACCAATTTTTTCAGAGGACCCAGGACCATTTGGCACCAGCACGTAGTAGGCGTTTTCAAACAGACGGACCCGGGCGGCATGGACACCGCTTTTATGTGATCCGGCCATTGGGTGGCCCCCGATAAAATGAACGTTCTTTTCTGCAAGAACGTCTGCCTGCTCGCAGATCGATGTTTTTGTGCTTCCGACATCAGTAATGATGGCCCCGGGCTTTAGAGACATTCCGGCGAGCTGCACGAGCAATTTCTCCGTGGTGGCAACCGGAGTGGCAAGCACCACCAGGTCTGCTTCCTTTACAGCCTTTTCCAGGTCCGGAATTGCCTCGTCAATAACACTCAAGGATACCGCGAGCTTTGTCTGGGCTTTATCTACATCTGTTCCTGTAATATAAACACCGGGATGTTCCTGTTTGATGGCGAGGGCAATTGACCCTCCGATCAGTCCCAGCCCGATAACTGCTGCTTTTTTCTGCATCTGTTTCCCTCCAGGCCTCTCTTTGTTTCCATACATAAAAACACCCGGCCCCGAGCGGAGCCGGATTCCAGGTGTTGTCCGCTAAAGCCTGGCCTGCTGATGTTCAAGCACTTCACTCAGCGTCTGGCGGAAAGCTTCGTTCTGCTCTTCGGTCCCTATCGTTACACGGATCGATTCCGGATAGCCGAGGGCTTCTCCTGAACGGATGATAATTCCCTTTTTCAGCATTTCGTCAAAAACTACGCTTCCCGCAACTCCTGTATGAATCAGCAGAAAATTGGTCTGGGAAGGCACATAGTCCAGTCCGTGCTCTTCGCAGAAAAACGTCATTTTATCGAGTTCGGTTTTATTTTCCTCCCGGCACTTTTCAATAAAGGTGCGGTCCTTCAAGGCGGCCGTTGCCGCCCGCTGGGCCACAGCTGTCACGTTGAACGGGGGCCGGACCGGATCCAGGGACTGAATCAGTTCTTCGTGGCTCACGCCATAGCCAACCCGGAGTGATGCCAGGCCGTAAGCTTTTGAAAAGGTACGCAAAAGAAGAAGGTTCGGGTATTCCTGCAGCAGCTTCAGCGTATCCGGATAATCGTTTGCGGTCACATATTCAATGTAAGCTTCATCCGAAACAACCAGTACGTTTTCCGGCACCCGGTCAAGGAATGCCACAAACGCTTCATCATTAATATAGGCTCCGGACGGATTGTTCGGATTACATACCCAGACAATACGTGTCTGTTCATCAATCGCTTCAAGCATAGCTTCCAGCTGATGTTCCCCGTCCACTGCCGGAATTTCACGGATTTCTGCTCCTTCAATGGCTGCATTATGCTTGTACTGCGAAAAGGAAGGTACTGCCATAACGGTATTTGTGTCCGGGCCTAGCATGGCCCGGCAGAGCATTAAAATAACTTCATCGGAGCCGGCTCCAAACAGCAGCTGTTTTTCTCCAACATTCAGCTCTTCGGCCACTGCCTGACGCAGCTCAGTTGCATAACCATCCGGATAAATTTCCGGATCGGCGGCCGCTTCCTCGATTGCCTGTTTAGCCTGTGGCGGAGCACCGTATGGATTTTCATTGGAAGCCATTTTATGGACGGTAGTCAGTCCGAGCTCCCGTTTCACTTCTTCAATTGGTTTCCCCGGCTGGTAAGGCGTCATGCCTTTGATTTGTTTTTTAATATACAACTTTGTCACCTCGTCTTTGTATGCTGATTACTATCTTACGACGAAATTAGCTCGGAGACAAAGGTTTTAATTTCGTTCAGCGCCTGCTCGCGCTCTGTTTTTTCGGCCGAAACGAGTGCCTCCTGCTGTTCTTCGACGATTTTCATAATCGCACTGCCGACGACAACGCCGTCGCTCACACCGTCAAGCAGCTCCACCTGCCGGCGGTTGGATATGCCAAAGCCGACAGCAACCGGCACCGTGCTTGCTTCTTTCACTTTGCGGATAAACGCATAGGCTTCGTCCGGGAAGGCATCCCTCGTACCAGTTACGCCAAGACTTGAAACGCAGTACAGAAAACCCTGGGCCTGGGAGGCAATTTTTTCAATGCGGTGGGCAGATGTCGGTGCCACGAGTGAAATGACCGACAGTTCCTTC
Source organism: Marinococcus sp. LNHM5E3-2.1 (assembly GCF_056034365.1). NCBI lineage: Bacteria > Bacillati > Bacillota > Bacilli > Caryophanales > Bacillaceae > Marinococcus > Marinococcus sp. LNHM5E3-2.1. The sequence goes on along the minus strand of NZ_JBQLIB010000004.1, from coordinate 121,501 downwards.
TCCCTGGCAAGCTCACTGATAAAACTGCTCTCTTCCATGGGAAGATCCGGAATCAGCACCCCGTTTGCCCCGGCAGATGCCGCTTCTTTGACAAACGTCTCTTCTCCCATGCGCAGCACCGGATTCACATAGGAAAACACGACCACCGGAATTGTCAGTCCACGTTCTCTCATCGTCCGAATCATGCGCAGAGCCCCTTTCAGGCTCATACCACCTTTAAGGGCGCGTTGGGCTGAACGCTGCAGCAGAGGACCGTCAGCCAGTGGATCAGAATACGGGATGCCGAGCTCTAAAATGTGGGCGCCTGCCTCCTGAAGCGAAAGAGCAATCGAAATCGTCGCTTCTTCATGCGGGTCCCCTGCCATAATAAATGGCACGAACAGAGGGTATGGAGCCTGCGCTGCCGCTTCTTCTACTGTTAGCATATTTGTTGCTTTATTCATCACTGCTCTCCCCTTCCATACGACGGCGGATCGTTTCAACGTCTTTATCTCCACGACCCGAGAGGCAGATAACGATTCGTTCACTTCTGTCCATCTGTTTGGCTTTTTCAAACGCCAGGTAAAGGGCATGGGAGGTTTCAATCGCCGGAAGAATGCCTTCTTTCTTTGTTAAGAGCGAAAGTGCTTCCAGGGATTCTTCGTCTGTCACACCCGTGTATTCCACGCGGCCGCTTTCAGCCAGATGGGCGTGCTCCGGTCCAATGCCCGGATAATCCAGTCCAGCGGAAATGGAATACGGCTCAATAATCTGTCCGTTCTCATCCTGGATTAAATACGTCAGCGACCCGTGGATCACCCCGCGGGTGCCTTTCGTAATGGTTGCTGCGTGCATAGCTGTATGCACGCCCATGCCGGCAGCCTCCGCGCCATAAAGCTTTACGTCGTCTTCAAGAAACGGATAAAACATGCCAATCGCATTGCTTCCGCCTCCCACGCATGCTGCAATCGCATCCGGAAGAGCCCCGCACCGCGTCTGCATCTGCCGTTTGGTTTCATCTCCAATAATCCGCTGATAGTTCCGGACAATCATTGGATAAGGATGCGGGCCAACGACCGAACCGATCAGATAAAACGTATCTTCCACGTTTGTTACCCAGTAGCGGATGGCTTCATTGGTGGCGTCCTTTAAAGTTTTGTTTCCGGACGAGGCCGGCAGCACTTCCGCTCCCAGCAGCTCCATACGGAAAACATTCAGTTCCTGCCGTTCCATATCCTCTTCGCCCATAAACACCTTGCACTCCAGCCCAAACTTAGCACAGACGGTCGCTGTCGCCACACCGTGCTGGCCGGCGCCTGTTTCTGCAACAATTTTTGATTTCCCCATCCGTCTGGCCAGAAGTACCTGGCCGATGGCATTATTTAATTTATGGGCACCGGTATGAAGCAGGTCCTCCCGCTTCAAATAAATTTCCGCTCCACCCAGATGCTCCGTCAGGTGGCCCGCGAACGTCAGCGGGGTTTCCCTGCCGGCATATTCACGCAGAATGTCCTGGTACTCCTCGTGAAAGGATTCATCCTCCCAGGCCGCATTAAATGCTTCTTCAAGTTCCTCCAGTGCATACATGAGCGTTTCCGGCACATACTTTCCGCCGTAATCCCCGTACCGTCCGTGTTCATCGGGATATATCTGCTGCATAGCTATTCAACCTCTTCTCTAATTGTTCTAATAAGCCGGCATCCTTTACTCCGTCTTTTTCGAGTCCGCTGGAAATATCAATGCCCGCCGGATGATAAGCAAGTAGGTCTTCAACATTTTCCGGGCGGACTCCTCCTGCAATAAATAACGGAAGTCGATGGGCTTTTCCGGCTTTAATATAGCCGGGCACGTGCTCCCAGGCGAAGGATTCGCCTGAGCCTCCAAACCGGCCATCGACTTTGGCGTCGATGATAAAACCATCAACGTAATCCGCATAGGCATCGATCTGCTGATGAGTGTATTCTCCATGCGGCAGGGCTTTCCAAACATCCTTCCCTGTACGGTGGCGGATCACCGCCGCTTCTTCCGGCGGTTCCTCGCCGTGCAGCTGAATCACGTCCGCCTGTATTTCTTCAACGGTCGCAATCACTTTTCGCACCGGTGCATTCACAAATAGGGCTGTTATCTTTTTACCGTGCAGCGGATGAGTCTGCAGCCATTCGCGAACGGCTCCCGGCTCTACCTCCCGTTTCCCCGGGGCAAATACAAACCCTGCAAAAGCGGCAGAGGAAGAAGCTGCAAGCCGCACATCATTTTCGGAATGCAGGCCGCACATTTTAAACATCGGCGTCTGTGGAGGCATGGTCGCTCACTCCCCGCAGTTTTAGTAACGCTTCACGTACATCCGGCTGTCTCATAAGTGATTCTCCGACGAGCGCCGCTTCTGCCCCGAGCAGCTGTACATAATCGAGGTCTTCGTTTGTACGGATACCGCTTTCGCTCACAAGCACACTGCCTTCCGGTATGAACGAAGCTGCTTTTCCTGTCTGCCCGAGTTCTGTATGGAACGTATGGAGATCACGGTTATTAATACCGATAATTTCCGGCGTAAACTGATGGAGAAGTTCGTGCAGTTTTTCAGGCGAATGTGCTTCTACAAGCACCTCCATCCCGAGCTCGTAGGCCTGCTGGTATAATTCGTGCAGCTTTTCCGGGGCAATGGCCTCTGCGATCAGTAAAATAGCATCTGCCCCCATCGCCGCACTTTCCTCCACCTGTCTGGCATCGATAATAAAGTCCTTTCGCAGTACAGGCAGAGCGGAGATTTTTTTGACCGCTGTCAGATAGCTGCCGCTCCCCTGGAAATACGTTTCATCCGTCAGCACCGATAGAGCAGCGGCGCCTCCCCGTTCATAGCCAAGAGCGATGGCTTCCGGATCAAAATCACTCCGTATCAGCCCTTTGGAGGGCGAAGCTTTTTTGACTTCCGCAATAATCTGTACGTTCGGCGGATCTTGCTGCAGTGCTTTTTTCAGCGAATAAAAAGGCACGTCCGGACGCTCGCCCACCGTAATCCGGGAAAGTTCTTCCTGTTTAGTTTGCAATATTTTTTCAAGCATACGTTGAATTAACCTCATTTCCCCGCAGGCGCTGCAGCTGCTGTTCGGCTTTGCCTCCGCGGATGACTTCTTCCGCAAGCTGCACGCCGTCTGCGATTGTTTCTGCACGGCCGGCAGCGTAAAATGCAGCACCCATGTTTAATAGTAAAATGTCTTTTGCAGCACCGGTTTCTGAGCCGTTAAAAATATTTTCGATCAGCACTGCGCTTTCTTCTGCTGTTTCCACCTGCACCTCTTCGACGGGAGACCTCTTCAGCCCTGCCTCTTCAGGTGTAATTTCATATTTCATAATTTCACCATTCCGAAGCTCCGTAATGTACGTACTGTCTGAAATCGTCATTTCATCAAGTCCGTCTCTGCCGGTAACAAATAAAGCCCTGCTTGCACCCAGGTTTTTCAGTACGTAGGCCATCTTCTCCCCGTATTCCCGGTCAAACACACCGACCACCTGAATATCAGCGTTTGCCGGATTTGTTAACGGACCGAGCACGTTAAAGATTGTACGAAAACCCAGTTCTTTTCTCGGGGTGACTGCATGCTTCATCGCTACGTGGTACAGCGGGGCAAACAGAAAGGCCAGCCCTTTTTCCTGCAGGGCTTTTACCGCCTCATCAGGTCCTGACTGTACGGGCACCTGCAGTGTTTCAAGCACATCGGCGCTGCCGCTTTTGGATGATACCGAGCGGTTGCCGTGCTTAGCCACTTTAATACCCGCTCCGCTTAACGCAATCGCAGAGGCGGTGGAAATATTGTACGTTGAACTTACGTCGCCGCCAGTGCCGCAAGTATCGAGAAGAGAAGGCTCCTCATGCTCTAAAGACAGCGCGTGGCGGCGCATACTGCGGACAAAGCCGGTCAGCTCTTCCACCGTTTCGCCCCGAAACCGCATAATGGTAATAAGGCCGGCAATCTGGCTCGGCGTAGCCTCTCCCTGCATAATAAAGTCCATTGCCTGTTCTGCTTCCTGTTCTTTCAGTGTATGCCCCTCAATACATTTATTCAACAGTGCCTTAAGCATGAATATTCTCTCCCTTCTCATCGGTGAACATTGCCTCGGCAGCGGCTACTGTACGAAGAAGAGCTGCTGCTTTATTCTGCGTTTCTTCGTATTCCGATGCCGGGTCCGAATCGGCAACGATACCGGCACCGGCCTGGACCTTTGCCGTCTGATTTTCCACAAGCATAGTCCGGATGGCAATACAGGAGTCAATGTTGCCGTCAAAGCCCATATAGCAGACAGCCCCGGCATACATACCGCGCCTTGTCGGCTCGAGCTCCTTTAAAATTTCCATCGCACGGATTTTCGGCGCTCCGGAAACGGTTCCGGCCGGGAAAGCGGACTGAAGAGCCGCAACCGGGGAAACAAACGGGGAAAGTCTTCCTGTCACTTTGGAAATAATATGCATGACGTGTGAGAAGCGGACTGTTTCAAGCAGCACCGGCGTTTCCACCGTGCCGTAGGAAGCAATCCGGCCAACATCATTTCTGGCCAGGTCAACGAGCATAAAGTGTTCCGCCCGCTCTTTTTCATCGGCAAGCAGCTCTTCTTCGAGTGCTTTATCTTCTGTGTCAGTCTTTCCCCGCTTGCGGGTCCCGGCAATCGGATGAATTTCCACGTGGCCGTCGAGCACCTGCACGAGTCGTTCCGGAGAACTTCCTACCACTTCTGTTTCCCCGAGACGCAGATAAAACAAATACGGCGACGGGTTGATCATGCGGAGCACCCGGTAAAGGTCAAAGCCGCTTACCGTTGTCGGAAGCTCAAAGCGCTGGGATAGCACTGTTTGAAATACATCTCCGGCTACAATATATTCTTTAATTTTCTCCACTGCCTCCATGAAGTCTTCCTTCGAATAATTGGATTGAACCCGGCTGAAGTCCACTGCTGTGTTTTTTTCCAGTGGCGGATACATGGCGGAGCCGGAATTCCCGTTCTGCAAACTCTTTTGAAGCTTTCCCACTGTTGCCTTTGCTTCGTCAAAACGTTTCTCAGGCTCTTTATCTGTATGTTCATCGTAATAAATGATTGTCAGCTCTTTATTCGTCTGATCGAGCGCCATAATCGTGCGGCAGTACACAAAGTGTATACGTGATTCCGGGGCGCTCTCCGGGGCAAGCTTTGGCTCGAACAATTCCACGGCATCGTACGAGAGAGCCCCAACAGCTCCGCCTTTAAATGGGAGATCCACCTCCGGGAGCGAAGGATCAATATAGTCTGTCGCCTGCTGCATGCAGGCCTCCAGATCAGAAGCTGTAAGTATGAGGGTGCCGTCCGTTTTCTCGAGACGAAACTCCCCTCCCTGCTCTACAATCCGGTAGGAAGGATGAAGCCCGACAAACGAGTAACGGGACCACGGAGAGGCTTCGTCTTTACTTTCAAGCAGATATACCGCATCTTCCTGAAAGTGGCGAAACACATCAATGGGGGTGAGGGTGTCGGAAAAGTAATGCTCCATATAGGGAATTGTGCGGTGGAACGCACATTCGTCAGTGAATGCTTGCTTCGTTGTTTTGGTCACGGTTTTTCCTCCTTTGATCGGAAAAGCATGCCAGAACACGAGAAAAACCTCTCTGCGGACAGAGAGGCATGATAGAAGAGAACCCTGCCTATAACTTCGCAGGATTTTTTGGTTAAATGTATTGTCAGGTATCTTCTATTCTCTGCTATTCTGCCTCTGCTCTTCTAACTCTCTATGCTGCCTCCGATGGCAGCGCTCATCTATACCTTAACTGTCGATGCTCTAAACTTATACTTATCCTACTAGGAATCCTTTTGCTTTGTCAAACCCAGGTCCGGGCGAAGCGCCACCGCTTCGTTCAAAAAGATATGCTTCACATCTTTTGCAGGTACATTCACGTCCGCAGTCATCATTACGCGGATGCACCGCTCCAGGCTCCCGGGCACCGGGATTTCCTGTGCACACATTACCGGTACAAACTCCCAACCAGGAATCTCCCTCGCTGCTTTTGCCGGAAAAGCAGCGTTAAGATCAGAAGTGACCGTAAACCAAATATGCGAGACCTGGTCCGCGGTAATGTGATTTTCCGCAATCATCTCCTCAAGTACCCGGCCGGTTTCCTCCCAGATCTCTTCTGCGCGGTTTTGTTTTACCGTTGTTGCTCCCCGTACACCTCGTATCACTGTTGTCACCTGCCTATTTGTAATAGCGATCGAGCAGCTGCCTGATCGTGTTTTCTTCCACTTTTGCTGTCAGCGGTTTCCCCGGCTTCTCAAGCAGCACGTAATGGATATCCCCGTGGGAAGCTTTTTTATCTCTTTTCATCGATTCCACTAATGTGTCCGCCGAAAGCCCGCCCGGGGCGTCCACCGGATAACCCAGCGATTGGAGCCATGCTTTTTCTTTCTCCAGCTCCCAGTCGCCTGCGCTCTCGTTATTACTTACCGCAAGAGCAAACCACAGGCCGGCGGCCACTCCTTCTCCGTGAGTAATGCGTCCGTAGCCCATTTCTTTCTCCAGGGCGTGGCCAAGGGTGTGCCCAAGATTTAAAAAAGCCCGCACTCCCTGCTCGCGTTCGTCTTCTTCGACAATACGCGCTTTAACTTCAATCGACCGTTTAATCCACGAAGCAACCTCCGGTGACTTCATGTCCTCCACGCTCTGTACACGGGCTTTCAAATCCTGTAAAAAGGCCTCCCCGTCAAGGTAGGCGTGCTTGATCATTTCGGCAAAGCCGGAGCGCCACTCCGCGTCGGGCAGAGTATGCAGCGTCGCAGTATCATATATGACAGCCAGAGGCGGATGGAAAGCGCCGGCCAGATTTTTGCCTGCTTTCAGGTTAATACCCGTCTTTCCACCTACGCTGCTGTCCTGGGCAAGAAGAGTAGTCGGCAGTTGAATATAGTCTACACCCCGCATGTATCCGGCTGCCGCAAAGCCGGTCAAATCACCGGCCACTCCGCCGCCGAGCGCCACAAAGACCGCCTTCCTGTCCATTTCGTTTTCTGCCGCGAATTCCCACAGCCGGGAAAGCTCTTCCACCGATTTAGACTGCTCACCTGAAGGCATCACATAGGTGCTTACGGGCAGCAGCCTGGCGAGCTGGCCTTCTGTCTCTTCCCGGTAGAGAGTGTCCACGGCCTTGTCTACGACGAGGAGAAAGCGGCTCTTGCCTGCCGTAGTTTCCTTTAAAAGATCTGCAAGCTGATAGCGCAGTCCTTCACCGATTATGACCGGGTAACTTCTTTTCTCCGCCTGTATCTGAACAGTTTCCATTAGTTAAAAATCCTTGGCTTCCTGTACATACTCTTCAAAGTTCCGGCGGATACGGTCCACATTATCTGTACCGAACATATCCAAGAAGGAAACGGCTACTTCAAACGCCACAACGTTTTCCATTACAACCGAAGCAGCAGGCACTGCACAGCTGTCCGAGCGCTCAATGCTCGCTTTAAACGGTTCTTTGGAATCAATATCTACGCTTTGCAATGGCTTATAGAGGGTCGGAATCGGCTTCATCACGCCCTGGATAACTACCGGCATACCGTTGGTCATCCCGCCTTCAAATCCGCCAAGGTTGTTGGTGCTCCGGTAATAGCCGTTCTTTTCGTCCCAGACAATTTCATCATGCACCTGGCTTCCCGGCCGGTTTGCCGCTTCAAAGCCGATACCTACTTCAGCCCCTTTAAAAGCGTTAATGCTTGCAACCGCACCGACGATTTTGCCGTCAAGCTTGTGATCATACTGCACGTGACTGCCGAGACCCACCGGCAGGCCTTCCACTACGGTCTGTACGACGCCGCCGATCGAATCGCCATCTGCCTTCGCCTTGTCGATCGCTTCCATCATTTGTTTTTCCGCCTCTGGATCAAGACAGCGGACCGGAGAGGCTTCTGATTTTTCCTGAAGCTCCTGCATGGAGGAATAAGACGTCTCTGCTGAATGGATACCGCCTATCGTAAGAACCTGGCCGCCTACTTCTATTCCGAAGGTTTTGAGAACTTTTTTCGCAAGCGCCCCTGCCATTACCCGCGCAGTTGTTTCTCTTGCCGAGGAACGCTCGAGCACGTTTCTCATGTCCCGGTGCCCGTATTTAATAGCCCCGTTCAGGTCTGCATGCCCGGGACGGGGACGTGTAATTTTCCGCTTCACTTTTTCCGCTTCCTCTTCGGAGAGCGGTTCGGTGCCCATAATCTTTTCCCAGTGCACGAAATCGTCATTTTCGACGACCATCGTAATCGGCGCTCCGGTAGTTTTTCCGTGCCGGACCCCGCTTAAAAACTTAACTTTATCTTTTTCAATCTGCATTCTGCGGCCCCGGCCATATCCGCCCTGGCGTCTGGCAAGCTCCTGGTTGATATCTTCTTCAAGAAGCTCCATCTGCGCCGGGACTCCCTCAACTATCGTTGTCTGCTGTGGTCCATGTGATTCTCCTGCGGTTAAAAATCTCATATGCGTCTTCTCTCCCCTTTGCTCCATACGTATCTCTTTAGTGCTTTTATGCAGTAAATGATAACATAATCCTCTATTTAGTGAAACTGCCAGCTTTCATCTTCCTGAAAAGCTTAGCTTTTTCGGTAAAAAAAAGTTCCGGCCGGCTCGAACTTATACTTTTCCGGATGAAACATCTGCTCCGTGCTTCCGACAAACAGTACGCCCCCCGGGCGCAGCGCACTGTAAAACTGCTGGTAAATATAATCCTTAGCTTCTTCTGTAAAATAGATCATCACATTTCTGCAAATGATAACATCTACATCCCCCACCGGTTTGTCCGCAAGCAGATTCTGCTTTTTAAAGCGAATATCCCGGGCAGCCGCTTTTGTATCAAACTGGTAGGCCGGCGGACTCGCTTCAAAATATTTCTGCAGATACGCCGGTGGCACGTTTTCTACGGCCCGGCTCGAATAGATACCCATCTGCGCCTTTTCAAGAATACTGGTGTCAATATCTGTCGCCGTAATGGAAAAGGAAACCCCCGGAAATGCTTCTTTCATCATCATCCAGAGCGAGTATGGTTCTTCACCTGTAGAACACGCTGCAGACCATATGTGCAGATTGCTGCGTTTGTTAAGTATTTCGGGAAGAACCGATGTCTGCAGCACCTCCCACCGGGAAGGATTACGAAAAAACTCGGAAACATTGATAGTCATCCGCTCAAGTATTTCCTTCAAAAGCGCTTCGTCTTTTTGAAGCCCCCGGTCAAATAAATCTGTAAACGAATGAAAACCTTTTTTCTGTAAAAAGGACAGCAGCCGCCGCTTCATCTGCGCCTCTTTGTATAAGTGCAGATCCAGGCCGGTCAGATCCTTCATCTTTTGCACGAATAGACCGTAATCATCATTCATTGGATTTTCCACTGCTGTATGTTGTCTGCTTGTCATAGTATCCCCACTTTGCTGAGTATTATTATATCACGGCGGCCCTGTTTCTTCAGGTTCCGCCCAAAGATCTTTTTCATTATATCGACCAGCAGAAAGGGAATTTTCACTTGATCAACAGGTGGAAGGCGTATCCTGACTAATTATAAAAAAAGCGGCCCCCTGAAGGGACACGCTTTAGATTAATATCTTTTCGCCCGTTTTTCCGCTTTGGCATCCGCCACAACGAAGCAGGCGTGGATGGATGCCGGCACCCAGAAAAGCAGGAGCAGCAGAAAATTGATAAATGCCTGAAACGGCCGGCCGACGAGCAGAACCGCTACCGGCGGCAAAAGTATTGCAAGTAAATACATCATTAGTTATCACCCTTATCTTGAATTGTCTATAAGAGTGTATTCCCAAAAGCGTACCAGCTTAATCTTATTTTACAGCCAGGCATCAATGGAACGTTCATAGTCGAGCACTTCTTCCGGTTCAAAAAACAAACCAATCTCCCGATCTGCGCTCTCGAGGGAATCTGAGCCGTGGATAACGTTTTTCTCCTTCACATGGCCATAATCGCCGCGGATCGTTCCTGCCGGTGCTTCTTTTGGATCAGTTTTCCCAATCAGCAGCCGGGAAATATGTATGGCGTCCTGGCCTTCGAGCACTAAGGCAAACACTGGGCCCGACGTAATAAAACCAACCAGATCATTGAAAAAAGGTTTTTCTTTATGTTCTTCGTAATGCTTTTGGGCCAATTCAGGTGAAATGTGCATAAATTTACCGGCGGCGATTTTCAGTCCTTTTTCTTCAAAACGCTGAACAATTCTGCCAACCAGCCCGCGCTGGACTCCGTCCGGCTTTACCATTACAAACGTGCGTTCACTTGTCATATTTCTTCCCCCATCCATTACTATTTACCAGAATTAGTATAGCAAAAGTTGAAAGCGTTAGCAATTACCGCCTGAACGGGGAGAATCAATATTTTCTGCCGCCAATATATGCAGCAATGTCCTTTAAAGAATCCTTTGCCTCTATGTCCGGCAAAGTGGCAATAGCTTCGTAGGCTTTCTCGAGATACCGCTCACTCATTGTTTTTGCATATTCGATGCCTCCGGAATTGTTGATTTCCGAAAGAATGCGGGTGACCTGCTCTTCGTCGACGGTTTCTTCCTGAATGGCTGTACTAATGTTTTCCTGCAGCTGCGGGTTCTGATGCATAGCATACAACGCAGGCAGCGTTACATTTCCCTGTCTCAGGTCGCCACCGGCAGGCTTTCCAAGCTCTTTTTCGCTTCCGGTAAAGTCGAGAATATCATCGATAATCTGATAGGACATACCAAGGTGATAGCCGTACCGGTAAAGCTGGCGCTGCGTATTTTTTGATGCTCCGGCGCTTGCAGCACCAAGTTCACAGCCGGCCGCAATCAAAACTGCGGTCTTTCTCCGGATTCTGCGCAGGTACGTCCGCAGCGGCTGCTCCCAGTTGTACTGGTCCCGGATCTGCTCGATCTCGCCGACGCATATTTCGATCAGCGTCTTTGAGATAATCCGGTTGATAACAGGATCCCGGTAGTAGGCTGCACGCTCAACAGCACTTCCAAAGATATAATCACCGGTATACATCGCTACTTTGTTATCCCATGCCGCCTTGACTGTAGACTCACCCCGGCGCAGCTCGGCATCATCTATCACATCGTCATGGACGAGGGAAGCCATGTGTATCAGTTCAAGCGAAGCAGCAGCATGTTTGATATGTTCAATATCATAATTTCCAAATTTCGCACTGAGCAGCACTAAAACCGGCCGGATTCGTTTGCCTCCAGCTTTTAATAAGTGATTTGACGCTTCAGTCAGGACGGCGTGTTTCGAATCCACCGCTTCTTCCAGCGTTTTTTCGATCACTTTAATATCCGGTTTTAAATCTCTGTACAGATCCATCAGCTTCATCTTATTCACCTTCAAAATAAATAATGCACCTCGTCTCCCGGCTGCAAAATATCTAAACTTTCAACTGCTTCATTTAAATATCCATACTTATAAGCGAGATGGTAATAATAAAGCAGGCCTTCCTGCTCCCTGGCCCCAAGCGTGAAATGAAGTCCCCGGAAGTATTCCTGCCAATACGTCCTGCTGCCTCCGAGCCGATGGCTGTAATCACTGGCCATTCCGGCAAAATCGTCCTGCTGCGCTGTGCGGCGGCTTTGTAAAAAATCCTGATAGAGCGTGGACCATATGCTTCCGGCCTGATGGAACGACTCATTTTGAACGGCAAATACAGCGTAAACCATCGGCAGACCGGTATGAGCATACCACAACTCACCGAGATCGTAACGGAACCAGTCACTTTCCTCCCAGGAAGCCTTGATGGCATCATCGCCAATTAACAGGTAAGCGTCATTCTCCTCTTTCATTTTCACCGGGTCCGGTGCCTGCGTTTGATAATCCGCCTCTGTCACCTGATAGAATTCCTGCAGAATGATCTTCAGCAGATGCACGCTTGTCGCACTCGTCGATGTCAAAGCAATCCGCTTGCCCGTAAGCTCATCAAGAGGATAACGGGAGTAGAACAAAATGGACCGTACTTTGCCGGCAGAAGCTACACAAAGAGAAGGCAGAAGCGAAAGAGCACGCGTACTGGACCCAAAAGCAAACGAAGATACAGCGCTTCCGCTCAGCTTTTGTTCTTCGAGCTTTCGGTTCAGTGAAGCGGGTACGTCCTGTTCGAACCGCACCCCTTCCTGCTCTAGCTTTTGCCGGTCAAGATAATAAAAAAACGGTTTTGCATTCGTATAAGCGATTTCTCCCATTGTTATGGACATAACCATCTCTCCAAATCGTATACATCTTCCTTACGCAGGTGTACATATTTTTACATTAAAATATCTCCAAGGGTAAATACTAATATCACAATACTGATAATCCCATTCATGGGAAAAAAGGCGACCCCGACCTTCGACAAATCGTAAGGCTTCACCAGCGAATGTTCGTAGATCATGATTGCAGCGGCCGCGGCAACTCCCACAAGGTAAAACCAGCTGAGCGGCGAAAGCAGATACAGTGCCAGAAGGGAAATCAGACTGACGAGATGAAAACCCCGGGAGATGTAAAGAGCTTTTGCAATTCCGAACCGGGCCGGAATGGAATTCAGCCCGACACGCTTATCATACTCCGCATCCTGAGTCGCATAAATAATATCAAATCCGCCAATCCACATCGCCACCGCCGTAAACAGCAAAAATGCCTCCGGCTGAAGCGTGCCGGTCACTCCTACCCATCCGCCGAGCGGAGCGATCCCAATGGTTACTCCTAAAAACACATGGCAGAGCCAGGTGAAGCGCTTCGTGTAGGAATACAGCGTCATAAAAAATACAGGAATTGGCAGAAGATAGACTGCCAGCATATTTAACTGAAACGCAGCGACAAATAAAATAAAAAAAGATCCAAGCACAAACAAAATGGCTTGACCTCGTGAAACCTCCCCTGCAGGAATGGCTCGTGTTTCCGTTCGCGGATTGCGGGCATCTATTTCTGCATCGATCAGGCGGTTCAATGTCATTGCAGCGCTGCGGGCACCAAACATTGCCAGTGTAATCCAGATCCAGTCAGCAATGGAGGGCCAGGAGCCGTTGATCATCAGGCCGCCGAGCGCCGCTCCCAAAAACGCAAACGGGAGGGCGAATACGGTATGCTCGAATTTTATCATTTCTAAAATAGTTTTAATTTTACTCATTGGTTCAACTTCCTTATCACTGTCATCTTATCATTTTTTGCGGGCGATATGGGCGCAGACTGTGCCGGCAGAAAAAGGAGACATCTGCACCTGGCTGAACCCTGCTTCCATGAACATAACCCCAAGCGTTTCTTTCGACGGAAAGGCCATCGTCGATTCCTGGAGCCAGCGGTATTCGTCGTACCGGTTAATCAATACTTTTCCTATCACCGGCATAACTGATTGAAAATAAAAGGAATAAAATTTTTCCACGACGCTGTTTTCCGGCCAGGACGTTTCCAGGCACACAGCGGTACCGCCAGGCTTCAGCACACGCTGCATTTCCTTAAGCACCCGCAGATAATCGGATACGTTCCGGAGGCCGAAGCCTATCGTTACGTAATCAAACGAGTTATCGGGAAACGGCAGGCTGTTTACATTGCCATGTATTAAATCAATGTTTCCGAGCTGTTCCCGGTGCACTTTCTCCCGGCCGACTTCAAGCATTTTTTCACTGAAGTCGATGCCGGTGGCGCTGCCGCCTTTTCCTACTGCTTTACCAAGCTGAATCGTCCAGTCTGCCGTGCCGCAGCATAAATCGAGCGCTTTTGAGCCGCGGCGGACGCTCATCTGCTTCATGGTTTTTTTCCGCCAGCGCTTATGCAGCCGGAAGCTGATCACGCTGTTCATATGGTCGTAGTTGCCTGAAATAGACTGGAATACCTGATACACTTTATTTTCTTTTTGGGTAGCCATCATTGAAACCCCTTTTTACTCAATACCTACAGCTATCCATTCATCCATTAACGATTGCAGCGTATCAGAGAGCTGTTCGTCTTTTTCAACCTGCTGATGAAAAAAGCTGTGTTCTTGATCGATTAATTGTTTTAATATTTGCTGTGCGCTCTGCGATTGGCCTTCCCAGTACTGCACCTGGGCGGCACAGGCCGAAAATTCTTCGGTACGGCCAAACCATTCCCATTCATGAAGCAGCCTTTTCAAGGCAAAAATAGACGAGGAAGCCACTGCAAGATGCGGGCGTCCGTAAAAATGGATAACCGCTTCCACAATGCCCGCTTCACACGTTCTAAGTGTTTGAAGCATATCAGTATGGTTCCGGCACTCACCAAAATGCAGCTTCATTTTCGCTTCATTCATGCTTCGGATTGCTGATGTAAAAACAAGAAGGATTTCCTGATGAAAGGCAGTACTGAGCAAACGGTAGTAAAGACTGCTCATCAAATCCCCGTTCAGAATCATCAGCTGTCTTATTTTTTTGTCATCGCCGTCGTTATGCAGCTGAATCTGTTCATGAGCTTTAAACGCCGATTGAACGAGCAGTACAGCTGCAATTTGTTCTACCATCCGTTCCCGGGGCACTTTTGCTTCGCTTAATGCCTCAAGCAGAAGGTGGATCGTTTCTTCGTGCGCTTCCGGCAGCCCGATTTTCTCCTCAATATACGAGTGCTGGGTCAGGCGCTGAAACTCTTTTTTTATTTCCTCTGCACATGGTGTCCAGTAGTTGTTCATGCCGCTTCCCCCAACCCCTTAAATGCTGGTGATTTCATTTCTTGCGTTCTATGCTACCCAATTATAGCACAGCCTCTTTGTTTCCAAGAAAGATTAAGTTAATCTTCCCCGCTGCCTGCCTTCATTTCGCCGTAGCTCGTTTGTATAACCGCGTTGCCGCGCACCTTGATCGCAGAAGTATGTTCGGTAAACTGGGCGATGAGCACTTCTCCGCCATCTAATTTCTCCAAGTGATGAAAACGGGTGTCCTTGCCGCGGGTCAAGCCCATGACGTTGACACCGTCTTCTTCTGCACGGATGACGATAAAATCATCTCCATTCTGCATTTAAGACCCTCCCTGTTTTCGTTTTGTTCTCATGGTAAAGCGCCCGCTCTCTGCAGGCGCCTCGTTTTTATCTGCTCGGGATCAGTGCTTAATAAGCGACAGAACCTCGCTCCTTGCCGCCTGATCTCCTTCGAATGTTCCTCTCACTGCGGAAGTTACCGTCATAGATCCCGGTTTCTTCACGCCGCGCATGGTCATACACATATGTTCTGCTTCAAGCACGACCATCACCCCGTGAGGTTCAAGCGTCGAAACAATTTCGTTTGCGATAGTATAGGTGATACGTTCCTGAAGCTGCGGACGTTTCGCAATCGTTTCTACGGTCCGGGCCAGCTTACTGAGGCCTGTCACCATGCCGCCTTTCGGGATGTAGGCTACGTGAGCCTTACCGAAAAAAGGAACTAAATGATGCTCGCACATCGAAAAAAACGGTATGTCTTTTACCAGCACCAGTTCCTCGTGATCTTCCCCAAATACGGTTTTTAAATGCTCGTCTGCTGATTCATGCAGCCCGGCAAAAACCTCCTGGTATAAACGGGCTACTCTATCCGGTGTGTCAAGCAGGCCTTCACGGCCGGCATCTTCACCAACGCCTTCAAGAATCAGCCTGACACCTTCTTTTATTTTTTCGTGATCGAAATTAGCCACCGTAAGTCCTCCAATCAACTTCTGCTGCCTTCTGCCGCTGCTGTTTGTCTTGAAAAATTTTAGCACAAGCCCTTTTAGAAAGCAAAAGGGGCGCCTTTAAACGTAACCGGCGCATTAATTATTATCATCAAGCAGCATGATGGAGTGCTCCTTCTCATTTTTCTTCCCACGCTCCATCAGGGATTTCGCCATTTTTTCCGGCGGCACGTGTTCAAACAGTACTTTGTACAATCCTTCTGTAATCGGCATCTCCACTCCAAGCGAACGGGACCAGTGGTAGACAGCTTCAGTAGTGCGCACGCCTTCCACAACCATCCCCATCTGCTCCAGAACGTCTTCGAGGCTTTTACCTGAGCCAATTTGATTTCCAGCCCGCCAGTTCCGGCTGTGTTCACTTGTACATGTAACGATCAAATCCCCAAGACCCGAAAGCCCGGTAAAAGTGAGCGGAGATGCACCCAGATGGGTCCCGAGCCGGGTGATTTCCGCCAGCCCTCTTGTCATTAAGGCAGCTTTTGCGTTATCACCGTATCCAAGTCCTGACGTAAGACCGATGCCGAGGGCAATAATGTTTTTCAGTGCCCCGCCAAGCTCGACACCGAGAAAATCATCGTTGGTGTATACACGGAAAGCCTGATTCATAAACAGCTCCTGGACACGGGTCTGTACGTACTCAGACGTGCCGGACACTGCGACAGTGGTCGGCTGCTGCTCTGCCACTTCTTCTGCGTGGCTTGGCCCTGAAAGTACTGCCATTCCCTGAAAAGAAAGACCGGCCCACTCTTCTTCGAGAATTTGCGATACCCTTAAAAACGATTCAGGCTCAATACCTTTAGCCGCGTGTACAACTATAGTGTCCTTCTGAAGATACGGCATTAAATCCCGGGCGATTTTTCTGACGGCTCCGCTCGGGACCGCAAGAACAATAAAGGAAGCCTCTGCTGCTGCTTCCTTTATGTCCGTTGTAGCCACTATATTTTCCGGCAGTACAATCCCTTTTAAATAGCCTTCGTTTTTGTGTGTGGTGTTAATTTCTTCAGCCAGCGCTTCTCTGCGGCACCAAAGACGCACCCCATGCTGATTTTTTCCTAACACAGAAGCCAGGGCCGTTCCCCAGCTCCCTGCTCCGATAACAGCTGCCTGTTTTTTCATGCTTTTAACTCCTTTTATCCTTCACTGCTCTTTTTATACAATGAGCTTTCATTGCCACGCAGCAGGCGGACGATATTTGTACGGTGCTTCCATATCGAAAGAAGGCCGAGGAAAACGGTTAAATACAAATAGGTCTCTGGATGTCCGTTGGTGGACTGGGTATAGAAAACCGCAACCGGGGTCAAAACAGCAAACAATAGAGAACCAAGAGACACGTAACCGGTAACTGCAATAGCTGCAATCGCTATGATTCCGACATAGATTGCCGGAAAAAAGACGAGTACGCTGATAACTCCGATGGCCGTGGCCACGCCTTTACCGCCGCGGAAGCCGAAATAGACCGGCCAGTTATGCCCAAGCACAGCGGCAAGACCGCCAAGAGCGGGAGCCAGGCCCTCCACCTGGCTTAACGACAAAAATCCTGGCAGCAGGCCCGAGGCTGCCCATTGAAAAAAGAAGCCGAGCCAGACGGCCACCATTCCCTTCAGCACGTCCAAAAGCAGCACCACCACCGCCCATTTCGTGCCCAGGACCCGGCGGGTGTTGGTAGCACCGGCATTGCCACTTCCAACAGAACGCACATCCACCTTTTTTATACGCTGTACAAATAGATAACTAAAACTAACTGAGCCGATTAGATAGCCAATCACAACTGCAAGAATTACTCCCATTGCACTCTCCCCTTACCAAACCATTTCCGTCTGCTATTCGTTTTTCTTTCTGGCCACGATTCGAAGCGGTGTGCCTTCAAACGAGAAAGCTTCGCGGCATTTGTTTTCCAAATACCTGCGATATGAAAAATGCAGCAGCTCCGGGTCATTTACAAACAACACAATAACCGGAGGGCCTGAGGCGACCTGTGTTGCAAAATTAATACGCAGGCGTTTGTTACTGTGAGTTGGGGTCGGGTTCATAATTACCGCATCCATAATAACTTCATTTAGCACGTTGGTAGGCACCCGTACGTGATGATTTTCAGCCACCTGACGCACTACCGGAAGCAGGTTCTGCATTCTCCGCTTCGTTTTGGCAGACAGGAAAACGATCGGTGCATAGTCCAGGAACTGGAACTCCTCCCGGATTTCTTCGGTGAACCGGTGCATCGTTTTGTCGTCTTTTTCCACTACATCCCATTTGTTAACTACAATAACGATAGCCCGGCCGGAGTCGTGCGCGTAGCCTGCTACTTTTTTGTCCTGCTCCCGGATGCCTGCTTCGCCGTCGAGAACGACAACAGCTACATCAGCCCGTTCCATGGCACGCATCGCCCGGAGAACACTGTATTTTTCTGCTTTTTCATACACTTTTCCGCGCCGGCGCATTCCTGCCGTGTCAATGATGCTGTATTTCTGGTCGTCTTTTTCGAACTCCGTGTCCACCGCATCCCTAGTTGTACCGGGAATTTCGCTTACAATTACCCGTTCTTCTCCGAGCACTGCGTTCACGAGAGAGGATTTCCCCACGTTCGGCTGGCCGATGACTGCCATATGAATCGTGTCATCGTCCTTTTCTTCTTCATCCTCCACGGGAAACCGTTCGAGTACTTCATCAAGCAGATCACCAAGGCCAAGCCCGTGCGAGCCGGAAATCGGAAATACTTCTCCGAGTCCAAGGGAGTAAAACTCATACATCTGCTCACGCATTTCATAGTTGTCTATTTTATTCACGGCCGTGATGACCGGTTTTTTGGATCGAAGCAGAATATCTGCGACTTCTTCATCTGAAGCCGTAATGCCGTCCCGCCCGTTCACGATAAAAATAATGACGTCTGCCTCATCGATAGCAAGCTTAGCCTGCTCCCGAATTTGAGTGAGCAGAGGTTCATCGTTCAGTTCGATGCCTCCGGTGTCAATCACGTGAAAGAAGCGATGCAGCCATTCACCTTCCCCGTAAAGCCTGTCTCTTGTAATACCCGGCTCGTCTTCGACGATAGCCATTCGTTCTCCGATAATACGGTTAAATATTGTTGATTTGCCGACATTTGGCCTGCCGACAATGGCGACTGTAGGTTTTACCATCATTTTGATTCCTTTCTGTCTCTAAATCTATCTTCATTATCATAACATGAAACAGATCCGTTCCTCTCCCCCAAATTTGTATCCAGCGGGTAAAACAAGGAAAAAACCAGGCACGAAAAATGCGCCTGGTTGCTCTCACTTAATTTATATCGAACGCCGGCTGTATACAGAAGTGTCAATGCCGCGCTCTTTCAGCCAGTGGGCCGTTTCTCCGCGCAGAACAATGGGAGCCTTTTGCAGTTCATGAATGTTTTGAGCCCCGACCGCTGTCATTACTGTTTTCAGTTCCTCCTGTATCTCCCGGAGAAAAGAAGCGGCGCCCTCTGCTCCGCTTTCTTTCGCTTCCCGCAGGACGGCGCCTGCCATTCCGCTGGCACTGCCTCCAAGTGCAATAATCCTTGCGACGTCCAGGCCGTGCCTTACGCCTCCTGAGCCAATCACGCTGCCAGGGTGCCAGGCGTGTACGGTTTCGGCGATGGCCACCGCTGTAGGGATACCCCATTGATCGAAAAAAGCAAACGGACGATCCCGTCTTTTGTTTTCAATCATGGAAAAATTCGTCCCTCCGCTGCCCCCCGCGTCAATAATGGCTACTCCGGAGCTGCGCAGCTTGGCTGCCGTTTCAAAAGAAATGCCAAACCCTACTTCTTTTACAATTACCGGAACAGAAAGCGCATTCGCAATACGTTCAATCCGGTCCAGGGCTCCCTGGAAATCCCTGTCCCCTTCAGGCATAACAAGCTCCTGAATGACGTTCAAATGAATCTGAAGAGCATCAGCCTGAATCATTTCAACCGCATGGACAGCCTGCTCCACGCTTACTTCACTTCCCGTATTGGCAAAAATAACACCGTCAGGATTTTTTTCCCGTACGATTTTGTATGTATAGGATTCCTGCTCATTTTTGATGGCCGATGTTTGGGATCCGACTGCCATAGCAACGCCAGTTGCTGCTGCAGCTTCTGCCAGTGACGCGTTAACAGCGGCTGTTTCACTGCCGCCTCCACCCGTCATTGCATTAATAAGAATCGGCGAACTTAACGAAAGTCCGCCGATTTCTACTGATGCATCTGTATAAAGAGAAGCTGAGTCAGGCAGACTTTGATGGACAAATTGAATGTCATCTAAACTGCTTTCGGCTGAAAAACCTGTGGATAAAGCATATTCAATGTGATCCTGTTTCCGCCTAGCCCGCGACACAAGCAAATCTCCTTACTTTTTATATTTTTTCAACTGATCGCCGACCATATCTCCAAGAGAGAAGCCAGCGTGATCTTCTTCCGGTGCTTCGTATTCGCTTTGAACTTTCGAATCACTGGTTTCAGGATTTTCAAGTTCTCTGATGCTTAAGGAAATACGATGCTCGGCAGGATTAATATCAAGTACTTTTGCTGTAACTGCCTGCCCTTCTTCAAGCACCTCTCCCGGCGTTCCGATGTGACGGTTCGCGATTTGGGAAATGTGGACAAGACCTTCCACTCCAGGAGCCACTTCAACAAATGCGCCGAAGCTGACCAGTCGTTTTACCTGACCATCAATAACATCTCCGGCTTCGATTTGTCCTTCAATAGTTGTCCATGGTCCAGGAAGGGTATCTTTAATCGACAGAGAAACTCTTTCACTGTCAGGATCAACAGCTAAGATTTTTACTTCGATCTCATCGCCTTCGTTGACGATTTCTCCTGGTGATTCTACACGGTGATGAGCCATCTGCGAAATGTGGACAAGACCGTCGACACCGCCGACATCCACAAATGCGCCAAAGTTAGTCAGGCGCTGCACTGTTCCTTTCACCGTATCTCCTACATTCAAGTTTTCAAGCACTTCTTTCTTCTTCACTTCGGCCTCCTCGTCCAGAACGGCACGCTGAGATAAAATCAGCTTGTTTTCTTCCGGATCTATTTCTGCAATTTTTAGTCTTAATGTTTTTCCCTGATAATCTGAAAAATCTTCCACATAATATCTTTCCACGAGCGAAGCCGGGATAAAGCCACGCACGCCTAGATCGACCACAAGCCCGCCTTTGACAATTTCAGCCACCTGGGCTTCAATAACATCGCCGGATTCATACTTTTCCTGAAGCTCGCCCCAGGATTTATCAGCAAGTGCTGCCCGGCGGGAGAGAACCAGCTCATCATCTTCCATTTTTGTTACTTTGAATTCGAGCTGATCTCCTTCCTTGAGCACATCGTCTACTTTTTCTACGTGCAGGCTTGAAAGTTCGCTGATCGGAATAACCGCATCCACTTTATAACCGGCATCCGCGTACGCCTGTTTTTCCTCTACCTTTGTTACTGTGGCAGTAATGATATCTCCCACGTTAAACTCTTTCATACCTTCAAGTTCGTTGTTCATTTCATCTGCCATTGACCATTGCCTCCTTCAGTGTCCTTAAATCCTGTCTATGGGGTTTTTGGGGATTTTGAAGTGTTAACCGGACTGCAGCTGGCTAGTGCCTGTCTTTGCCTGATGATGAACGGCTTTAATTTCTTCCA
Source organism: Marinococcus sp. LNHM5E3-2.1 (assembly GCF_056034365.1). Classification (NCBI taxonomy): domain Bacteria; kingdom Bacillati; phylum Bacillota; class Bacilli; order Caryophanales; family Bacillaceae; genus Marinococcus; species Marinococcus sp. LNHM5E3-2.1. Next base: position 100,263 of record NZ_JBQLIB010000004.1, on the reverse strand, counting down.
TGATTACTTCGGTCGCTTCTTCAGCTTTCGCTTTATTCGTCCGAAGGTCCTGCATGGGCACCGGCCGGCCTATCACTACATTCACACGCCTGAACAGACCGTAACGGCCGCTGATAGCAACCGGAACTACTGCTGCGTCTGAACGGAGAGCAAAAAAACCGGCGCCGGTTAATCCTTTTCCTATTTCCCCGCTTTTACTCCTAGTACCCTCAGGAAAAAGACATAAAACCTGTCCCTCGTTTAAAAATTGAATTCCCTGTTTTAATGACTTTCGGTCTACCACGCCTCTGCGGACGGGAAACGCTCCGACAAAATACATAATAAAACCCAGAATTTTTTTGTTAAACAATTCGCTTTTAGCCATAAAGTGCACTTTTCTGCGAATATGAGTGGCAAGCAGAGGCGGATCAAAGTTGCTGATATGATTCGAACAGATCAGAACCGGCCCTTCCTTCGGCACGTTCTCTCTTCCGGTCACCCGGACACGCATAAAAATAACCGCAAGAAAATAGGCAGAATACTTTACGATATTATACATCATGAGACTGATTCACCTTCTCTTCTGCGAGCGCTGTGATCCTGGTGATAACTTCCGGGATGGTAAGAGCAGTCGTATCAATCTCCACAGCATCCTCTGCTTTTTTTAGCGGAGAATGCTCCCTGGCTTTATCGAACTCGTCCCGGTGAATGATCGCTTCATAAATTTCATCGTAATCCGCCGGGGTGCCACGCTCCCGCACCTCCTTGTACCTTCGAAGTGCACGCTCTTCTGCTGAAGCAACCAGGAATATTTTTAATTCCGCATCCGGAAGAATGGTAGTGCCGATATCCCGGCCATCGAGCACCGCCCCTTTTTCTGCCGCAAGCCGGCGCTGCTTCAGAGCCATTTCCTCACGTACACCAAGGTGGGCCGCGGTCAGAGATACAACGCTGTCCACCTCGCTCGTACGGATAGCTTCAGACACGTCTTCCCCGTCGAGGTATACTTCGCTCACCTTCGGGTTACCGACAAGACGGATGCTGGCGGCTTTTAACAGCTCCGTCATTTTTCCCCCGTCGTCCAGGGGCGTGCCTGTGCGCAGCGCCTTTAACGACAGCGCCCGGTACATTGCTCCTGTATCGATGTATGTATAATCAAGCTGCACGGCACATCCTTTCGATACAGTGCTTTTCCCGGCACCGGCCGGCCCGTCAATAGCAATATTGATTTTCCTCATCCTCCTGCACCCCGCCCATTAGATTGTTGAACATGTAGCATCTGCTCATCATTTTCAAAACTAACATATTTCGTCCCGTTTGCATATATGGCACCTGCCGAACTTTTCATTTCCCGGTACTTTACAAACAGAAAAAGACCGCTTCGGCGGTCTAACATACTAGCTTCCGATTCGTTTTTCATGTTTCGCTGCGGAGCGCTGCCGTTCAAAGCAGTATCGTATTACTGCCTGACGCTCTTTTTCGGCCAGATCCAAAAACTCCATGCTTGCCCTCTTCGGCCGGCGCTCTTCTTTTTCCAGCACTCTTCTAACCACAGCAGTACAATGCAGGTAATGCATCGCCCCGTCCTCCATTGGGAAAGCGAGCGTGATCTGCACCTGTTCATCTTCAAGCAGCTTTGCTTTTGGCGGCACGACGATCATGCATCCACCGCCGCTCACATTTACCGTCACCGTAGTGAACGGACGGTAATGGCCGTGTACAGCTGTATTGACGCTTGTTTCCACGCGTACATAATTTCTGCGCTGCACCCGCTGCCATTCCTTTTTTGCAGGCCGTTCAATGATCAGGGCTGGTATGTGCCCTTTTTGACGGGAAAGCACTTTAGAACGAAACGAATAAACAGCACTGTCCTCCCCGACAAACCATACATGAACTGCTCTGCCTGCCTGAAAGGAAATAATTTTACCAGTCTCTTTTTCTGCAGGCATAGCAATCGTGAACGTATGTTCATCTGCATCAAGCAGCTGGGATTTATATTGGGTATCGTTGTCATGTGGTTCTTTCGTTTTTATGTTTTCATGCAGATGCCAAACGCTTCCAATCTCGTACAATAGCTAAAACCCCTTTTACTATATATATCGGATAAAAAGAAACAGTGTTAAATTTCTGTTGCACCGGCACCAGCCTGCTCCCGTACATATTTTGTCAGCTCGGCCGTGATTTCATAGCGCAGAAACGGTGTGATTAAATAAATACCGTTAAAATAGCGGAGCGTTTCATCAATCAGTTCTTTTGCGATAGCGATGCCTTCCCGTTGGGCTGCTTCGGAATCGTTCCCGCAGGCCGCCATCCGCTTCCGCGTATCCCCGGTTAACTGAATCCCCGGAACCTCATTGTGAAGAAACTCTGCATTTCCCGCGCTCACAAGAGGCATGATGCCGATAAACACGGGCGCTCCGAGTCCCCTGACCGCTTCATGAATCGTCTCAATCCGTTCAATGTCATACACCGGCTGGCTCATAAAATAATGCGCCCCTGCATTCACTTTCTTTTCCAGCCTTTTTACAGCTTTATCAATATGAAGCACATTCGGGTTAAACGCTCCCCCGATGGAGAAATTCGTCTTTTCTCCAAGGGACTTCCCGGAAAACAGCCGCCCTTCGTTCATTTCCCGTATCAGAGAAATAAGGGATACGGAGTTCGCATCATATACAGACTTCGCCCCTGGAAAATCCCCGACCTTCGAAGGATCGCCGGTAATCGCCAGCAGGTCCCGCACGCCAATTGTGTGAAGCCCCAACAGATGGGACTGCAGACCGATCAGATTCCGGTCCCGGCAGGCGATATGCAAAAGTGGCCTGGCAGAGGTCTGCTGCTTGAGCATCGCTCCCATAGCGAGATTGTCAATCCGCGGGGAAGCAAGGGAATTATCGGCAAGCGTAACTGCATCCGCTCCTGCATCATGAAGCGCCTGGGATCCGCGTATAAATTTTCCTGTTTTCAGTTTTTTCGGTGGGTCAAGCTCTACGATGACCGTTTTCTCGGTTTTCACTTTTTCATGGAGGGGCACAACCGGTTCCTTATCGGCTGTCGACTCAGCCGCCGGCGCTTTTATCTTTACCGGGCGCTTCGTCTTTTCCGGAACGTCGTGTTTAACAGCTTCCGCTATCATGCGGACATGCTCAGGCGTCGTTCCGCAGCAGCCGCCAAGCAGACGGATGCCCTGTTCTTTAAAGCGGAAAGCCTGCTTATAAAAGTACTCAGGGTTGGACTGGTACACGTAACGACCGTCATACCAGTTTGGAAGACTGGCGTTAGGATAAGCCGAATAATATGCCCGTCCGGTTAATTCCGTCTGCTCAAGCGATTTCAATATATGATACGGGCCCATCCTGCAGTTGAGTCCGACCACTGAAGCGCCGGCATCCTCGATCCGGCTGAAGGCTTCAGTGATCTGCACTCCCCCATGCATGACGCCGACATCACCAAGTGCCACCTGAGCAATAACAGGAATCTCTTCATCTTTACTGCGGATGTAACGGACGATCTGCAGAAGCTCGGGGAGGTCGTAAAACGTTTCGAGCAGCAGACCATCCACCGGTTCCGCCAAAAAGACATTCACCTGTTCCTGTAGCGCCTGATTTAGAAACTCATCTGAATGTTCGCTCACCTGAACGCCTTTAATCCCTCCGACTGTAGCAAATACATAAGCCGAGCCGCCGGAAGCCTTCCTCGCCAGCCGCACGCCGGCCCGGTTAATATCCTGCACTTTATCTTCAAGCCCGTAGCCTTCAAGCTTCACCCGGTTCGCCGCGTAGGTATTTGTCTGGAGAATATCCGCCCCGGCTTCTGCGTATTCCCGGTGAGCATGCTCCACAGCCTCAGGGTCCGTTAAATTCATAGCTTCAAACGAGCCCTTATAGCCTTTCTGGTAAAGATACGTGCCCATTGCCCCGTCGCCGATCAAAATCGAGGAATCGAGTTTTTCGAGTACGTTCATAGCCTTGCCCCTCTCCTGCTTGTGCTTATGAGTTACAGCGCTCTGAGCGCCTGTTCGAGATCTTCAATTAAATCGTCCTTATCCTCTATGCCTATGCTGAAGCGGAGAAGACGGTTATCAACACCGTTTTGAACCCGTACCGCTTCCGGCATATCTGCGTGTGTCTGTGTTGCCGGATACGTAATAAAGCTTTCAACCCCGCCCAGACTTTCTGCAAACGTGATGATTTTAATGTTTCGTAAAAATGAATCCACCCACTCTTCGTTTTCAAGACGGAAGGAGAGCATTCCACCCCGGCCCGAGTAAAGCACGTCTGTTACCTTTTCATGACCGCTGAGATACTCTGCGATGGCTTTGCCATTTTCTGTATGCTGCTTCATGCGGAGCTTTAAGGTTTTCATCCCCCGCATCAGCAGCCAGGAATCAAACGGGCTTAAAATTGTACCCATGCCGTTTTGAAGTGCCCCAATTTTTTCAGAAAGCTCGTCCACATTGGATACAATCAGTCCGGCAATCAAGTCATTGTGTCCGCCTAAATATTTCGAGGCCGAATGCACCACAATGTCCGCCCCTTCTTCTATCGGGCGCTGAAGCACTGGCGTATAAAACGTATTGTCCACAATAAGCCAGGCACCGTGCTTTTTCGCGAGCAGCGAAAGCTCCTTCAGATCCGCTTCCTGCATCAGCGGGTTCGTCGGCGTCTCAATAAACAGCGCTTTTGTTTTATCTGTTATCAGCTGTTCAAATGCTTCGAGATCCCTCGGGTCACCGTATGTAACCGTGACGCCCCAGTGCCGCCATCCTTCTTCGAACAGACGGTACGTGCCGCCGTAAATATCGCTTGTTGCAATCACTTCATCACCGGTTTCAAATATCGCAAACAGCGTCTGGATCGCAGCCATCCCCGAGCTGAGGGCAAACCCGTGTTTACCTCCTTCAAGCGCGGCGATACCGTTTTCAAGCAGGTCCCTCGTCGGGTTGGCCGTCCGGGAATAGTCGTATCCCGTGGATTCTCCTATACCTGTATGTTTATACGCTGTGGAAAAATAAACAGGAGGATTGATCGCTCCGGTCCGCGGGTCGGAATTATTACCCAGTTGTGCCAGGATGGTTTCTATCTGCAGTTGCTTTGACATGTCACAGCCCTCATTTCTGTAAAATTAATGCATTAAATGTACGAAAAGGCCTTCTTCCTTAGACAGAAGAAGACCTTGGCATGCAATACTTCTTCTCATCTCGCAAGCACAGCTTGCAGGAGTTAGCACCTGACCGCATCACCTGCGGCTGGTTGCTGAGACTTCCAAGGGCCGATCCCTCCATCTCTCTTGATAAGAAACGTTATATGATTACTTTCCAAAGTACATGAAACGAATCGATATTGCAAGTAACCTTTTTATTCCGGTGCAATATCAATATGCAGCTGGTTTTCATTGCCGCAGACGCAGCGGCGAAAACCTGTTTCCATTTCCCCGGCCTTGTTCTTTCTGCCGCGTAGAATGTACTTTTCCCCGCATTTTGGACAGCGGATAACAACGCGGTAACGGCGGTCTTCTGACATAGTAGCTTCGTCCTTTCGAGTTGTTATTTCGCATTGGCTTTATTTGCTTTCGACAACGCAAACCACCACAAAAATAGCATGAACGGGATAAGATAATACAGAATATTGCCTAAAGAAGAAGCGCTTAATATATAGTCGTACAGCCCGTGGAAGATAAGCGGAATCGCAAGAGCAAGAAAAAAAGAGAAGAGGCGCCTGCCATGACGGGAGGCGCGTTTCGCTGATACCGCATAATAACCCATAATCACACCCAGGAGCGCATGCACCGTCACTGGGAGCAGGGCTCTGGTAACAGCCGTTTCTATGCCGTTTGCAATTAAGTACAGGATGTTTTCAAGCGAAGCAAAGCCAAGCGACAGGGAAAGCCCGTAAATAACACCGTCGTAAGTATTTTTAATCGGGGCAAATCGAAGCACAAACGTATACAGGAGGAAAAACTTGATGCCTTCCTCTAGCAAGGCCGCCTGGGTATACTGCGCCGCAAAAAGCGGCATGCTTACCCCTTCTGTTTCAAGCGCATGTTCGATCACAAGCACCGGGAATACAATCAGTACCCCTATGACAAACGCACGGATGACCGGCAGCCTCCGCTCCACGTCCGCCCGGCGTTTTAATGTGAAATATATCAGTAAAGCAACAGCCGGCGCCAGGGCCGCCATAATCAGTGCGATCACCTTTCGTTCTCACCCTCTCTTGTTAAACGTATCGTATCATGCTATGTTCAAATTCGTAAAAGAATAATGCCAGCCACAGCCCGGCCGACGAGGAGGAATTGAAATGAAAAAAATACTAGTTATCCACACAGGCGGCACGATCGCCATGACCCAGACAGAAGAAAGCGGCGTGGAGCCGGGACTTCACAACCCTTTAAGCCACTGGAGCCGCATTGCCAATCAAATTGCTGAAATTGTTACGAGCGATTTTCTGCATCTTCCGTCTCCTCATATTACTCCGGAGCACATGCTCTCTTTACACGAGCATATGCTTGAAAAGCTTTCCGAGGATACATATGACGGTGTCGTCATTACGCATGGCACTGACACCCTGGAAGAAACTGCCTATGCGCTCGATCTTTTTCATGACAAAGACCTGCCGGTGGTAGTGACAGGCGCAATGCGTTCAAGCAATGAAATCAGCGCTGACGGCCCCCAGAATTTCCTGGCAGCGGTCCGTACTGCCGCAAGCGAGAAAGCCCGGAGCATCGGAGTTCTCGTCGTTTTAAACGAAGAAATCCATTCTGCAAAAAACGTGACAAAAACCCATTCATCCAATATCGCCACATTTCAGAGTCCGCAATACGGTCCGCTCGGCTTTGTGACAAACAACGAAATATTTATCCATCACTACCCGGCAAGCCGCGAGCATTTTTCGCCGGTCCATATGAATAAGAAGGTTCTCCTTTTAAAAATGGCAGCCGGCATGGATGCTGCTTTGCTTTCTCCGCTGCTTAACCAGCCGCTTGACGGTATTATTATTGAAGCATTCGGTCAGGGCAACATTCCTCCAACCATCGTGCCGCTGCTTGAGGATTCGATTGCCAAACAAGTGCCTGTGGTCCTTGTTTCCCGCTGCCACAGCGGTGTCGTCCAGGCTACCTACAGCTATGAAGGAGGCGGCTACCAGCTGAAGCAAAAGGGCGTTATTTTTACGAACGGACTGAACGGCCAGAAGGCGCGCCTGAAGCTGCTCGCTGCCCTCGATGAAAAACGGCCGCTCGAAGCTATCCGCGACTGCTTTGAACACATTGAGTAGCATCCCCTCCACATTAAAAAAGCCACCAGTTTATTAAAACGAAGTGGCTTTTTTTCGTGCTATATTTTCCGCTATTTTCTCTCCATGAAAGCGTCCGTTTTCGATAAATATCTCGTTCGCTTCATCTCCTGCGGCTATAACTCCGGCAATATAAACGTTTTCCCGGTTTGTTTCCATCGTTTCCTCATCAAAGGACGGACGGCCTGACTGTTCATCAACAGCAATACCGAGCTGGCGGAAAAAAGCTCTCGATGGATGATAGCCGGTCATGGCGAAAACAAAATCAGCCGGCACGGAATGGGAGACGCCCCCTTGTTCATAAACAACCTGATCGGGCTCAATACGCACCACGTCTGCTTCAAATTCCATCCGGGCTGCGCCGCGCCGGACCATTGCCTGAAAATCGGGGAGGATCCACGGCTTAATGCTTTTAGAATACTCCTCTCCCCGGTAGAGAACCGTCACCTGAGCGTTCACCTGCTCAAGAGCAAGAGCAGCGTCTACAGCTGAATTTCTCCCGCCGATAATAACGATTTTCTGATTAAAATGAGGATGGGCTTCTTCAAAGTAATGCTTTACATGCGGCAGGCTTTCTCCAGGCACGCCCATATGATTTGGATTATCATAGTAGCCGGTGGCTATGATAACGTGAGGAGCTTTCCACTCCCGGATCTCACCCTGCAGCGTTTCAGTTTGCACCAGATAACCTTCCTCCGTTTCCAGGATCGTCTGCACTTCTTCGTAATTGTAAATACGCAGTTTTTCCGCTTCCGCTACTTTGCGGTAATAAACTAAAGCCTCCTGGCGCCGGGGCTTTCGGTCTACAACCGGAAAAGGATGGCCGCCGATTTCAAGTTTATCCGCAGAGCTGAAAAACGTCTGGTGTACGGGGTACTCATAAATGCTGTGGACAATATTTTTCTTTTCGATAATAGCTGCATCAATTCCCCGGCGCTTTAATGCGATCGCTGCTGCCAGACCGCAAGGCCCGCCCCCAATAATAATTACTTGCTCATTCATATTCATACTCCTTTATTCACTGTTGGAATGACTGTTTCTCAGCACAAACAGGTGCGTTTCCGCCGGGGCACCGTGGCGCATCGGTATGCTGGTCGTACCGTAGCCGTTGCTGATAAACAAAGCCTGGTATTTTTCATCGTACCAGCCCCCCTTTAATTTCGGCCCCCAGCCGAAAAGCCGGATTTGACCGCCATGGGTATGCCCGGTAAGCATATACACCGCCCGTTCGGAAAAAGGGCCGTACCGGTAATACGCTTCCGGATTGTGGGCAATAAGCAGGTCTGCCTCTGGCACAAGCGCCGGATTACGGTAGGATTCGTAAAAGCGTTCCTCTCCGAAGGACGCGATCGTAAAATCACTTTCCTTTAACGTGTATGCATTTTTTTCAAGAATTTCGATGCCCTCCTGATGCAGAAGCGGCCTAAGCCATCTGCGGCCCACCTGCAGATCGTGGTTTCCCCAGACAAACACGACCGGGGCATGACTGCGGAGCAGGCGGAGATTCTGTCTGATACGTTCAGCCGGCACGCCCAGCTCGGTCAGGTCACCGCCAATAATAACCAGATCAGGCTTCCGTTCGAGCTGCCGGAATAATGCAGGCGATATCCGCCGGCGGTGAATATCGGTGATGAAAAAAATGGAGGAGCCCTCCACCTCCGGCGGCAGATTTTTATATTCCAGCTCATGAGTTCTTACTTTATTCTGCCATGTTTCCTGCAGGACTCTGCCGGCATACAGCACAGAAAAAAGAAGAGGAGCCAGCAGCCATTTTTTCATGATGGAACCCCTCTTTTCCTTTATAAAATTTGAACGTTTCCGGACAATTTAAAAACGAGTATACGTATACCGTTTATCTCCGCTATACTTATGTAAGGGAAAAACTGACCGGAAAGAAGGTATTTAAACGATGGATCTTATTGTCTTTTTAGCAGGAGCCGCTTTATTTGGAGGAGGCTTTTTTTTGCTTTTATATTTTCTGTTCAGAAAAAAACCGCTCACCTGGCCGTTTGTATTAATGATTTTTGGCGTGATTGCCTGTTTTGTCGGCCTTCTTTTATCTTCACCACTGACAGAAACATCTGCCGCGTTCATTTCTACTGAAACATACTTATGATGAACGGGGATGCCAGGGCGGTAATGACAATCAATATAAATGCGGCCAACAGCGTATGGGGAAGAGTCAGCATTGGACTCTCTTCTTCCTCCGGCTCTTCCTCTTTTCCGGAGTAGCGTGAACGCCTTAAAGCCTCCTGGTGCTCCTCTTCACCCGAAGTCTCCCCGCCTGCACTGCCACGACGGCGGCTGAGGCGGCTCCGATCTGCATCCGAATGCTTTGCATTTCCCTCCGTACCGGCGTTTCGCTTTTCCATACGTGTTTTATTCATGCTTCGCTCTCTCCCTTCCGAAAAACAGCTCCTCCAGTCGTATTTCCCACGGGGCTGTTTCTTTTTCTTTCTCTGCTCCCTGAGGCTCACGAAAAGGAAGCCTGTGCCCGCACATATCGCAGCAAGGTTCGGGACGTTTCATTAACGCTTCCCCAAAAACCTGCAGTAATAAACGTCTCCGGCAGTCTTCGTTATTTTCTAACCATTGTATCATAACCTTCAGCTTTTTCTGCTTTTCAAACGATCGCTGCTGCACCTGCTTTTCCAGCTCTTCCAGAAGCTCTGCCTCAGGCTTCCCCGGGTATTTTTCAAAATAGTAAGTAAGAAAACGGGCAGCAGTTTCTGTCCATCCCTTTCTGTTTATCAGGTTATCTGTTATTTCTCCCCGGCTGCTTTGGGCTGCCGCAGCCAATGCGGAGCCGAGTTCATTCACAGGGGGGAGCTCTGCTTCCATCAGCATCTGCGGAATAATGATGTCTTCCTCCAGGTAGAGCACCGCCGCCCATGCCTGTCTACCGTCCCTTCCAGCTCTTCCGATTTCCTGAATATACGATTCTGCATCTTTTGGAAAATGATAATGAAGAACAAATTCGACGTTAGCTTTATTCAGCCCCATACCAAAGGAATTTGTGCACACTACGACGTCCAGGTCGCCGTGTAAAAACTGCTGCTGGATCATCAGCCTGGCCTCATTTTCAAGCCCGCCGTGATAAGCCTCCACCCGGTGGGACGTTTTTTCCTGGAGCAGCGCTTTAAGCTCTTCGCATTTTTTCCGGCTCGATACGTAAACCAGTCCGGGACCGGGAGCCTTCTGAACGAGCTCGACCATCCCTCTTTTCTTTTCCCGCTCACTCGTGCACCGTTGGACAAACAGAGCAATATTTGCACGATCCACCGAATGAATGAATTCTTCCGGCGCTTTCATCTGCAGCTGGTTTTTAATGTCAAGCTGCACTTCCGGAGTTGCCGTTGCCGTGAAAGCTGCCATACAGGGACGTCCCAGTGCTTGCCGAACCGGCCCGATTTTCAGATAATCCGTACGGAACTCATGCCCCCACTGGGAAATACAGTGGGCCTCGTCCACTACCATCATTGACACTTTTACACTTTTCAGCCGCTCTACAATAAACGGCAGGGAGAGAGCTTCTGGAGATATATACAAAAGCTTTAACGACGAAAGCCGGCTGAGCACCCGGGATTTCTCCTCCGGGCTCATAAAGCTGTTGTAGGCGGCGGCTGCTTTAATATGTCTTGCCCGCAGCTCCTGGAGCTGATTATCCATCAAAGACAAAAGCGGGGAAACGACAATCGTCAGGCCGCTCTTCATTAAAGCGGGCAGCTGAAAGCAGATGGACTTGCCGCTTCCAGTCGGCAGGACGGCCAGGGTGTCCGTATCTGCCAGCAGCGCATCCACGATCGGCTCCTGGTACTCATGCAGAGAAGGAAAGCCAAAGTATTTATTCAGCGCTTCTGTTTTTCCGCTCACCTTTTTCCCCTCCTTTCGCCAGTGCAAGCCGGATCGCAAAATATGTCACGTCCCCGCCCAGCTGTTCTTTCAGCGCCTTCAGCTTAAACGTATCAAGAGAAGCAGCCACCCGGCGTATGGCTTCCTGCTGTTTTGGTGGAACCAGATGGTCAATGGAAAATCCTTCGACCTCGCCGGCAATTTCCACAAAATGGTCTTCAATGGTACTCTCCTTTAAACGGCGGGCACGGGCGACCTCTTCGAGTGACAGTCCCCTGTTTATAAAATCAAGCGTCTTTTCAGCTGTGACGGTAAGCTGAGGATTTCCTCCGGCATCCAGGCATTCATAAAGAACAGTGCCCGGCCGGCTCTCCGCTTTTTTTATTAAGGTGTGCACCGTGCCCTGAAACAAATACTCAATTTCGGCCTTTTCCATGCCCTGGATGCGCGCTATCTGATCTGTCGTTTTACCGAGAGTTTCCGCTCCCGTCAGCTTGTATACAAATATAAATGCCTGTATCTCCTTCAGTTCATGCAAGCAGCTCTTTATTTCTTCATATAACCTGTTCATGGCAGTGTATCTTTCCGCTCCCCATTCCGACAGCTTTTGTTTTACCCACTCCTGTGCTGATACATCCTGGATAATAGGCACAAACTGTTTTTTCTGCTGATACAGGTGGGAGAGTGTCTGAATCAACAGAGCAATCCTTCTCCAAAACTGCCGTCCCGTGTCGCGGTACGCCCAACCGTCAAAGCCTGCTTCTTCCAGTATTTTCTCCCACGGTTCAATAGCAGCGGCAGCCTCTGCACCCGGGATTCCTCCGGCCTCCAGCCAGCCGCGTTGATAAAAAGAGGCGGTAATGTGTTCAAACTGCGGTTTGTCGAGCCTGGCCAGGGCCCCGAACAGGTCCTTCGATTGAAACCACTTGGCGTCTGTGATCGTCTGGGAGGACCGCTTTCCAGACAAAAGGTGATAGGCAGAAGCGTCTGTACGTTCTCCGCGGAGCCTTTTTAATGCTATCAGGATCATCGCCTCTTGAAACAGCAATACGCCTCTTCCTTTCTATTCGTTCATCAAAATGCCACAAGTTAGGCTGTGTGGGGCGTCTCATATCTGTTGAAAAGTTTATCACGAAGAAATACAATATGGAATAGACCTTACGACGCTCTTCAATCAAGCGCATAAGTTTATAGATATCCGATCACATGGAGGGACACAGATGGCGAAATACACCATTGTTGATAAAGATACATGTATCGCCTGCGGTGCCTGCGGGGCAGCAGCTCCCGATATTTTCGATTACGATGAGGAAGGTCTGGCCGAAAACATCGTCGATGATAACCAGGGTACAGAGAGCATTCCGGACGACCTTGAAGAAGATATGATCGACGCTTTTGAAGGCTGCCCGACCGATTCCATCAAAGTAGCGGAGGAACCGTTTGGCGGTGACCCGTTTAAATTCGAATAAGCACCGTGCCCCCAGGCTGCTGGGGGTTTTTTTACAGATTCTGTTCCCTGCCTTTCTTCCGTCTTTCATTCCTGCTATAATGCAGGAGATGTTTACTATACATATTGAAGGAGGAGATTGCCTTGGCAGAAAACAAAGAAGTGGAAGTGCTCATTGAAATTCCGACAGGCAGCCAGAACAAATACGAATTTGATAAAGATAAAGGTGTCTTTAAACTCGACCGCGTGCTTTTCTCTCCGATGTTTTATCCAGCAGAATACGGCTACATCGACGACACGCTGGCGCTCGACGGAGACCCGCTTGACGTACTTGTACTCGTTACCAATCCAACATTTCCAGGCTGCGTCATTGACGCCCGGGTCATTGGCTATTTAAACATGATCGATGACGGGGACGAGGATCAGAAGCTGCTCGCTGTACCAACGGAGGATCCACGTTTTGAAGGAGTAACTACGCTTGATGATGTACCGCAGCACAAGCTAGATGAAATCTCCCACTTTTTCCAGACGTACAAAGAGCTTGAAAAGAAAACGACTAAAATCGGCGGCTGGGAAAACGAAGCAGAAGCAGCTAAGCTTGTACAGGAATCCATCGACCGTTATAACAACCAGTAATTATCAAACGGGCCGGCAGCGGGATATTTTTCTGCTGCCGCCGGTTTTTTATACATGCACGTAACCGAAGAGGCTGAATACCAGTCTCTTTTCGTATGTTCAGCGGCGTCAGGTAAATTGACACCTGTACTGGAGTATGATAAAGTTCTTTCCAACTACGCGTAGACATTTGTCCTCCAGAGAAATACAATTGGGCATTTAAAGCACAAAATGTCAACGGACTTTTTGTGAATGAACGAACAAGGGAGTGGAGTAACATGCAGAAAACTATGAACGAAGAAGAAACAGCGACCAGCAATCAGACGTTTCGTGTGCTTGTATCCGATTCGATGAGCAGCGAGGGCCTGTCGCCGCTGCTTGAAAGCAATCAGGTACATTGCGTTCAGCAGCACGTTGATGAGGCAGAAGGACTCGATTCTTTTGATGCCCTGCTCGTCCGGAGCGGTACGACCGTCACTGCGGAAGTAATGGATTCCATGCCGAACCTCCGCATCGTAGCCCGCGCCGGTGTTGGAGTGGATAATATTGACATTGACGCCGCTACCAAACGGGGGATTGTTGTGATCAACGCCCCGGACGGTAATACCATCTCCACGGCCGAGCACACATTTGCTATGATGGCTTCGCTCGCCCGTAAAATTCCGCAGGCGAACGCCTCATTAAAGTCCGGTGAATGGAACCGTAAAGGCTTCCAGGGTACAGAGCTTCGCGGAAAGACGCTTGGCATTGTTGGCTTCGGCCGTATCGGTTCGGAGCTGTCCAAGCGGGCCCAGAGCTTTGAAATGAGCGTTATCGTATACGATCCGTTCCTGACAAAAGAACGCGCAAACGAAATGGGCGTTGACCTCCGGGACTTCGAAGAGCTGCTCGGAGAGGCGGACGTAATCACGGTTCATACGCCACTCACCAAAGATACAAAAGGTATGCTTGGCCAGGAGAACCTTGGCAAAACAAAGCCCGGAGTAATGCTGTTAAACTGCGCCCGCGGCGGGATTATTGATGAAGACGCCCTCGTTCATTATCTTGAAAGCGGCCATGTGGCAGGCGCGGCTCTTGATGTTTACGAAGAGGAGCCGGCGAATGAAAATCCACTCATCGCATTTGAACAGGTCGTCAGCACACCGCATATTGCGGCTTCAACAAAAGAAGCCCAGTTAAACGTTGCTTCCCAGGTTTCCGACGAGGTGCTTCAGTTTCTGCAGGGGCTGCCGGCCTTAAACTCCATTAACCTCCCGACCATGTCGAAAGAAAAGTTTGAAGCGATACGCCCGTACTATGAATTTGCCCGCCGCATGGGTAATATCATGTCCCAGAGCGTAAAAACGCCCGTTCAGGAGCTGAACGTGCGCTACAGTGGCAATGTCACCGACCTTGAAACATCTATTCTGACCCGCTCCCTTCTCGCCGGCTTTCTCCAGAGCCGTATTGACGCACCGGTCAATGATGTGAATGCCTCCACGATCGCCAAGGAACGGGGCATTGACTATGGAGAGCAGTTCGGCTCCCAGTCGCTTGGCTACTCCAACCTGATTCAGGCGACCGTCGAAGGCGAAGGCCGTTCGTTTGCGCTGTACGGCACCTATGTGAAGGAATACGGTCCGCGCATCGTACGCATTAACGACTTTAATGTCGACTTCTATCCGACCGGCCACCTCATTTATATCCAGCATACGGATAAGCCGGGTGTTATCGGTAAGATGGGACAAATTCTCGGAAGGCATCAGATCAACATTGCCACCATGCAGGTTGGACGCCGCGAAGAAGGTGGCGAAGCCATCATGATGCTCGCCGTTGACCGTGAAGCCAACCAGGATGTCGTAAAAGATTTAACGTCCATTGAAGAAATTTCCCTGGCCGATACGATAGAACTGTAGCAGTAACACAAAGAAGACGTGCCCGCGGGCGCGTCTTTTTTTGTACAGCTGCTCTTCTACCTAATCTCTTTTTTTTAAATAAATATCGAAATGGTACACTTCTTCCCTTTCTCCCATTGACTCGTATAGAGCCACAGCAGGCGCATCTTCCTTGTCTGCCTGAATGAAAACAGCGGAAGCATTAAGGTTTTCCGCTTCCTTCATGAAAAAGATTAATAGATTTGTGGCGATTTTCTGCCGGCGAAACCGGGCATCCACAGCGAGATCATAAATGTAGATTTCACATGTTTCTTTTTCCATTTTATTCATCACGTAAGCCGTAAGGCCGGCTACAATCCGCTCGCTACAGGCCGCTGTACAGACAATTACCCTGTCGTTTGAAAGCTGCTTCAAAAGATAGGCATCCGAAGGCTTGTGCCCCGTGTACATCTCCTTTTCTTCAAACGCTTCAGCATAAAGCTCGTTCAATTTCCTCATCTGCTTTACGCCCGCCCCATCGTGCTCCAGCCGCTGATAGGTAACCATCATAGGAAAATTCCTCCTTTCCGGATCTGTAATGCTCCGCTGCATTAACGGTGAATCGCTTCTAGCTGTCTTAAATATATTCAGTTTTATTGAAATCTTCAATTTAAATTCTTTTAATGATAAAAAAAAGACGAGCTCCGGGCCCGCCGCTGTCACTTTTTTATGCTTTCGGCCACAAATAGCCAAGCAGCTCGTTAAGCTGCTTTTCCCGGTTTTCGTTCAAAAAAATATCGCCGTTCCGGGTAATAAATGCATAATTCCCGTCTTTTTGAATCCACTGCTTCTGCATAGCCATCTGCTCCAAAAAGCAGTAGATAAAAATATGTTTCGTTTTGATATGCTTACCGTGCTTCTCCAATTTCAGCGATTTCTCCATAACCTTCCAGAAACGCCGGTGAATATGCCCTTCCTCATCAAGCCGGATACGTCCATGCACCCTCAGACGGGTCAGAAAAAACAAACATGCAGAGAGCAGCCAGCTGTCCCGTTCTACTGGCCCGCTTTGATCATTCAGCCAGCGGAGCAGCCCGACGTCAATGAAAACATCTTCACCACTGAGCTGTGTTTGAATAGTCTGTGCCGGAAGCTGCTTCATTTCTTATTTTCCCTATCCTGCTCAGTCGTAAATACTTCTGCGCTTCGTTCGTATTCAACGTCCACTGCCCCCGTCCGGCTGTTCGCAATTCTCGCGGCGCTGAACAGATAATCCGACAGACGGTTCATATACATAAGCACCGGGGCGGGCACGTCTTCAGCTTCGCCTGCGCGAACAAGCTCCCGTTCTGCCCGCCGGCAGACGGTACGGGCAAGATGAAGCTCTGCCGATAACGGCGTGCCTCCGGGAAGAATAAATTTTTTCAGCGCCGGGGCCTCCTCCGTGTATTGGTCAATCCGGTGCTCGAGCCATTCCACCGTTGAAGCTGTGACCTTCTTTATAGCTTCCGGGCGAATGTCAGCTGTATCACTGCCACAGTCAAATAATTCATGCTGAATACGCTCAAGATCCTTCTGCAGATCTGATCCGCTTTTTTCCTCCGCCGCCATCAGCCGTGCCTTGCCAATCAATGCGTTTACTTCTTCAAAGCTTCCAAACGCTTCAATTCTCGCATCGCCTTTGTTTCTTTTTCCGCCTACCACGGAGGTGTCTCCGCGGTCTCCCTGCTTGGTATACAGCTTCATGTTTTTCACCCTTTCTATCCGGAAGCCGAATTATATTCATCTAACAATGATTCTATCAATTTTCCGGTGTGAAGGTAGTGCCAATGTAACTGTTCTTCCGGGAATGCTTCATTCTTCTTTATCGGTGCTGTCACCATAATCTCTTTGAGCTTCCCGTGGGAAAGCCCGGTACACCCGCGGTCATACATCCATTCAAAGGCCTTTCTTTGTATGTAAAGCTGTAAAGATGAAACCTCCTCGGCTGGCCAGCCTTCGGCCATGTGGATCCACAAAAAGCATGATTGTCCGGAGCCAAAAACAGCCTCCCGGCTGCCTGCGCTTTTTCTCCATACCTGCATCCCTGGGGAGCATTGGATGGTATGGGCCGGCCGCTTGTTGCGGCTTTCGTCAGTGAAAATATGCACAGCACCTTTTATTTTGTCCACTGAAAGCACCGCTCCATAAACCAGCTTTTTTAACGAAGGAGCGTACACGTTTAAAGCTGAACGTGAAACTGCTTCGGCTTGATACGCTGTTTCCGACCATGAAAGCGGTGCGTCCGGGTCATTACCTTCCGGCTGTGGCGGTCGCCAGTGCACGGCTGGTGCTTTTATTTCATGCTGCAGGCTGACATGAATATCAGCCTGGTACACTTCCGACAGCCGTTTTTCGGTAAAAACAGCCGCCGGTTCATCAAATGCTTCCGTTTGGCCCTCTGAGAGCATCAGCACCCGGTCGCAGTATAGAGCAGCCGCCTGAATATCGTGCATTACGACTACCACAGTCCGGTTTTGTTCCGAAGCCCAGCTGCGAATGTAGTTTAACAATTCAATGCGATAGTGTATATCCAGGTGGTTAGTCGGCTCATCAAGCAGCAGACATTCCGGTTCCTGCGCAAGCAGTCTTGCAAGCAGTACCCGCTGTTTTTCACCACCGCTTAAAGCGTGAAACGAATGAAATCTTTTGGACCATACGTGCATCTGCTGCATCGCGTTTTGAATGACTCGTTCATCCTCTTTATTGCTTGCTGCCGGCCACAGGCCTTTTTGATACGCATACCTTCCCATTTCTACGACCTGGCGCGCCGAATAGGCTGCTGTCAGTTCGTCAAACTGCGGCAGGTAGCCGACAGTCTTAGCCCGTTCCGAAGAAGTGAACGAGTTCAGAGGTTTGTTTTTATACCGGATGCTTCCGGACGACACCTCATGCAGACCGGCCATCACGCGGAGCAGTGTAGACTTTCCGCTGCCGTTCGGGCCAACGATGCCGATCATCTCCCCAGCCTCAACGTTAAAGGAGATACGCTCAACGACCGTACTGCTTTTCCCGTAGCCGGCAGTTACGTTTTCGACCTGGACTTCTGCCATTACTGCCACCGCCTTCTTCGCTGATAAAATAAAAGCAGAGCAAATACAGGAGCTCCGGCCAGTGCCGTAATCACCCCGACCGGCACCTCTGCCGGAGCAGCCGCCGTGCGCGCAATCAAATCCGCCAGCATTAAAAACACTGCTCCGCCGCCAAAAGACAGCGGCAGCAGATGTTTATGATCCGGGCCCCACAGGAGCCGGATCATATGCGGAATCACGAGCCCTACAAACCCAATAGTGCCTGAAACAGCGACCGCTCCTCCTGTTAGTACGGATGCGCCGATTAAAACCAGCAGCCTTATCCTCGGTACGTTCACCCCTACCGAGGAAGCACTGTCCTCCCCAAACGCAAACGCGTTGAGGGCGCGGGCATGCGGAAGCAGAAGCAGCACTCCTGCCAGCAGAAACGGAACAATCAGCTGAAAATAATCCCATCCTCTGCGGCTCACGCTGCCAAGCAGCCACTGAATAATCTGCCGGAGTTCTTCTCCGCTGAACGCAATCAAAAGCGACATAAACGCGCTGAGAAATGCGGTGATGATAATGCCCGCAAGAATCATCGTTTCAGTGCGCACGGCCCGTTCCACGGAATAAACAAAAAGAAGCAGGACAACAAGCGTTAAAAAACCGCAGACGATGCTGACTACCGGCAGGGTAAATCCGCCAAGCAGGGGTATCTGCCATCCGAAATACAATACGGCCACCGCCCCGAGCGAAGATCCCGAGGAAACGCCGAGCGTATAAGGATCGGCAAGCGGATTCCGCAGCAGTCCCTGAAAAACAGCCCCGGCGAGCCCCAGAGCCCCTCCTACTGCGGACGCCAGGAGTACGCGCGGCAGCCGCACCTCCTGAATAATCGCTGCAGCACCGGTTTCTGTTTCCAGTGAGATAGGAAGAAACGGAAAAAACTGGCTCACTACCGCTTTGATGCTTATAGACAAAGGCACCGCTACGCTCCCCATGGAAACAGCGAGCACCAGCGCCCCGGCAAACGCTGCGAGCATCAGAAGATACGCGCTGGCGTAATTAGTTCTCAGCCATCGCATCCGGATGAATTCTTTCTGCCATTTCTTTAAGCCCTTCAGTAAGACGTGGACCCGGACGGCTCACTTTATCGCTGCTCAATGCGTATACTTCTTCATTTTCCACTGCAGGCAGAGTCTCCCAGCCTTCTCTTGAAGCAATCGTTTCAAGCGGCTCCTCTTCGGTCGGGTACGTCGTTAAAATGATATCCGGGGAAGCGTCAATGATTTCTTCCTCACTCACCATCGACCACCCTTCCAATTCGCCGGCAGCGTTCCCAGCATGGACAGCAGCAAGCATTTCATCAATAAACGTGCCGCTTCCTGCGGTATACAGATCAGGGGAGGCTCCTACTTCCACATACACCTGCCGGTCAGTATCTGCTTCTTCGGTCGCTTTCTTTACTTCTGAGACGTCTTCTTTCATTCCATCGATAACTTCAGCGGCTTCCTCTTCTTCTCCGATGGTGCTCCCAATCAATTCGATGCTCTCATATACAGCTTCAAACGACTGAGCGTCCGGGACGGTAACTACCGGAATGCCCGCTTCCTCCACCTGGGAAAGAGAGTCTTCAATGCCGGAGGACGCGTGGGCAAGCACCACGTCCGGATCCATGGAAATAATCTCTTCAATATTTGGTTCAAGGCCTGAACCAACGCTTTCGATGTCTGTAACTTTCTCCGGATATGTATCCGCATCGGTTCTTGCTTCGACCCGGTCGAGCGCTCCCAGCTCATAAACTATTTCTGTGTTGCTCGGTATCAGACTGACAATTTCTTCAGGCGCCCCGTCGAGCGTCACTGTTTCTCCGGAAGCGTCCGTAACTTCAATCGCTTCCGTATTTTCATTACTGCTGCCCCCGTCCCCGCCCTGACTGCCGCTTTCTTCATCAGTGCTGCA
Source organism: Marinococcus sp. LNHM5E3-2.1 (assembly GCF_056034365.1). Lineage (NCBI taxonomy): Bacteria > Bacillati > Bacillota > Bacilli > Caryophanales > Bacillaceae > Marinococcus > Marinococcus sp. LNHM5E3-2.1. The sequence goes on along the minus strand of NZ_JBQLIB010000004.1, from coordinate 80,213 downwards.
GGCAGCAAGCGCCCCTGCTGCCGGGATTATCATCATCAGTGCTTTGAATTTCATCCATGTTCTTCCTTCCTGCTTATTATTCTGCAAGCTGGGCGATAAATATCTGCCTTGGGGAAGTTTCGAGTTGAAAAGGAGAAGCATCGTAATCACCGTAAAAAGCATGGATCTTCAGTCCGTGCGCCTCCATCATGCTGCGAAGCTGGCTTTCCTGATACATTTTCACTTTTTCCATGTATCTTCTGGTGGAATCTCCTTCTACGATGCTGATGCGCTTTACAACAAATTCATCCTGAATGCTCCGCTCCTGATAAATTTTCAGTCCATCCTTCACCGTTTCATCCCGGGGAACAATATGCTGTTTAATATACTCGGGGTTCAAATAATCAAAAACAAACCATCCACCCGGCTTTAACGCAGAGGCCGCCTGCTGGAATATTAACTCATTTTCCTCATCGTCCGGAAAGTAGCCGAAGCTTGTAAACAAATTAAAAGCCAAGTCGTATTCTTTCCGGATATGCACGTTGCGAATATCACCCCGCTGGTATTGCACCGCCAGTCCGTTCGTCAATTCAATTGCTTTTTTCAGGAGTGCCGGCGAGAGATCGATGCCGGTAACATCCACGCCTTTTCTCGCGAGCCAGCGGGCATGACGCCCGTTTCCACAGCAAAGATCAATAGCCTTGGCGCCCGGCGTCAATGGGACTTTTTCCATGATCGTGTTTAATTCACTGGCCGCCTTTGTTTCATCGCGGTGGTCGTACACCCGCAAATAGTCTTCCTGAAAGTGCTCTTCGTACCAAGCTTTCATGCTGAACCGCTCCTCTGGCTTTACTTATTCGGCAGATCAATATAAAACGTCGTCCCTTCCCCCGGCTCACTTTCTGCTGCAATAGCCCCGTGATGGGCGTCGACAATATTTTTAACTATGGCAAGTCCGAGCCCGGTGCCTCCCTTGCCCCGCGTCCTTGCTTTGTCTGCTTTATAAAAACGTTCAAATACATATGGGAGGTCCTCTTTTGAGATTCCGCTGCCTGTGTCGCTGACTTCCATATGCAGCGATTCCCCGTTCACAGCCCTGATAGTGATAGCTCCCCCTGCTTCGGTATGACGAATCGCATTATGAACCAGGTTTGTCAGAATCTGCTCCACCCGGTCAACATCAATATAGGCGTATGGCTCCGGGGCATGCAGATCCAGATCAAGCTGCACCTCAGACTCATCAGCAAGTCCCTGGAATTTCCGTTCCACCCGCTGAAAGAAGGATGTCACTTCCTCCTCCTCTTTTTCGAGCTTCAGGTAGCCGGCTTCCATCCGGGCAAGATCAAGCAGTTCATTCACCAGACGCCCCATGCGCAGCGATTCATCGTAAATGATGCGTCCGATTTCTTTCTTTTCTTCCTCTGTCGCTGCAATATCATCCACGATGGCCTCACTGTACCCCTGGAGCATGCTGATCGGTGTCCGCAGCTCGTGGGATACGTTGGCGATAAAGTCCTTACGCAGCTTATCGTGCCGACGTTCTTCTGTCATATCCCTGACTACGGCTACCGCCCCGCGTACGTCTTCGTTGCCATAAAGCGGGGTGACCAGCACCGCAAAGCTGCGCCCCTGCACCTCAAACTCATCAAGCTGTTCCATTTCTGTTTCCACTGCTTTTTCAAACAGGCTGGTAACTTCCGCCGGAAGTGAACTCGCTTCCTTTTTATCCTCGAGCTGGTTCAAGCGGATGAAGTATTCCGCCGGGGGATTAGTCAGCACCATCGTCCCTCCCCGGTCAAAGGTGATCACCCCATCAGCCATGCTGTGGAGAATGCGGCTCAGCTGTTCTTTTTCCTGATTTAACGCTGTGAGGTTATGCGACAGTTCCCGGCGCATCCGGTTAAATGCGTTGCCAAGCTGACCAATCTCATCGTTGCTGACTACAGGCACCTTGGAGTCGAAATCCCCCTTCAGCACATTGAGGGCAAGCTCACGCATTTTCCGGAGTGGTGCTGTAATACGGGTACTCAGAAAAAAAGCAAAAACGGTAGTTAAAATAATCGCAATACCGGCTGAAAGCAGAATTATCTGCTTTGTTTCCCCGGTGGTCTCTTCAATGACCGAAAGCGACTGATACACATACACTTCCCCTTCACGGCCGTCATTTGTGGTAAATGGCTCACCAACAGCAAAAATCTCGTCGTCGCCGCCATCCATGGAAAAGGTGTCGTGAACCGTAACCTGCTCGCGTTCTCCGGCCACCCGGCCGAGTTCATTGCTGTTCTGAATATCAGCGGCTGCCAGATCGCCCCCAGAGCCGTACCAGAGGTCTCCATCGATAAACACCATCACTTCCGAATTGTACGTGCCGGCAATTTGATCAATGACCGGCTGCGAGCTCTCCAGGGTATTTTCTTCCTGCAGCGATGTGGCAATGATCTCAGCATTGTTCGTTAACTGGTTTTCTGCTTCCGAGATATTAAACTGTTCGAAAAACTGGAGCAGCAGGATGGTAAGAATTAACAGGACTACTGTTAACAGTCCCAGTATAGTCAGCCAGAGCTTTCCGACGACGCTGCGCCAGATCATTGCTTTTGCTCCACCTCGAATTTATAACCGACGCCCCAAACTGTTGATATCATGTCTGCAGCGTCTTCAGAAACCTTATTAAGCTTTTCACGCAGTCGCTTTACGTGCGTATCCACTGTCCGGAGGTCCCCAAAGAAATCATATTTCCATACGTCTTTCAACAGCTGCTCCCGGGAGAATACCTTGTCCGGCGACTGGGCCAGATACAGCAGCAGCTCGTACTCCTTCGGCGTCAGCCCGATGATTTTATTGTCCACCGTTACCCGGTGGGCATCGTTATCAATCGTTAAATGCGGGAAAACGAGCACTTCATTGGCAGATGCTTCCGGCTTCATGTATTTAGTGGACGATGAACGCCGGAGCAGCGCTTTTACGCGCAGCGTTACCTCGCGCGGACTGAACGGCTTGACGATGTAGTCATCAGCCCCGACTTCAAATCCCTGTACTCTGTTGGATTCCTCCCCTTTAGCTGTCAGCATAATAACCGGCGTCGCTTTTGTTTCACGCAGCTGTTCACATACTTCTTCGCCGTCCATGCCGGGAAGCATTAAATCAAGCAGGATAACGTCGTAATCCTTTTCCAGGGCCATCGCAAGAGCGTCCTCCCCGTTTTCCGCCTCTTCAATTAAAAAATCTTCGCGCTCCAAATACATCCGGAGAAGCCGGCGGATCCGGGCTTCATCGTCTACGACTAATATTGTTGTCTGCTGGTCCATGAAATCCTCTCCCTGTTTAAAAAGCTTATGCATTCATTTTACCCGCCGCCAGACTGAGATTCCAAGCGGCAGGTCTGAAACATTGATGAACTTTTAGGCCAGATCCTTGAGCTGCTTAACTTCTTTTGGCTTCAGTGGACGGGTTTCCCCTGGATTCATTCCGAGCAGATCGAGCATGGCGTACTGCTCGCGCTTCAGTTTTTCCACCGGGTGTCCGATCTTTTCGAACATGCGGCGGATCTGATGATTTCTTCCTTCATGGATCACAATTTCAATAATCGAGCTGTTGCCTTTTTTGTTGGCGGATTTAACGTTCACTTTTGCAGGGGCCGTTTTTACCCCGTCAAGCTCGATGCCGTGGCGGAGAAGCTGCAGCTTTTCTGCGGACGGTTTGCCCGTCACCTTTGCGATGTACGTCTTTTTTACATTGCTTTTTGGGTGCATCATTTTATTGGCGAATTCGCCGTCATTAGTTAAAAGCAGCAGCCCGGAAGTGTCATAATCCAGCCGGCCGACGGGGAAAATACGCGCCTTTACTTCGGGAAAGAAATCGGTGACCACTTTGCGGTTTTTATCATCCGCTACCGCGGAAATAACCTGCTTCGGCTTGTATAGTAAATAATAGACCGGTTCTTCCTTAGTGAGCGGAATGCCGTCCACTTCCACCTGGTCATTGATACCGACTTTACTGCCAAGCTCTTTGACAGTTTTGCCGTTCACCTTTACCCGGCCGTCCGTAATATAGTCTTCTGCTTTTCTTCTTGAAGTGATGCCGGCCTGGGCAATCACTTTTTGTAATCTTTCCATAAATAGGCCTCCTCATACAGTTTTTTCTGCTTATTTTATTTTCGTCCTGCTTCCGCTACAATACGGAGAAAGGAGCGTTCCACATGACATTTCATTTTCTGATTCTTTATGCCGCTCTGCTGCTTCTTACCGGTATAACCGCCTGGTCCGCTGTCCGCACCTACCGTACATACAGACAGCTGCAGGAAGTGGACCTGCGTATAAACCGGCTCGAGACCGCAGCAGAAACCACCCGGACCCAGGCCTATACGGCCTCCGTCGAGCAGGACATCTACATCCGGTTCATAACGGTGAAAGATGCTCTGTTCCGGCAGTTCAATGCACCGCACCCCCGGGCTGTCCGGGAGTCCGAGCACGCTCTGCATTTTTCGGAAGAACAGCTTCACACTGCCTTTTCGTCCCGCGAAGCAGAGGAATTGCGGCAATTTTTCCAGCGCTACCGTACATACCTTGATTCGTACTGGAAAACCGGTACGAGCAGCTGGAAAACGGTATTTGTGTCAAACGCACAAAACGGCGCTGACAGTTGGGAAACTGTCCACGCCGCCACTAAGTCACTGTACCAGGAAGCAGAGCGCTTATCAGCGCTTTTCACTTATTCTTCATCTTGATACAGTTCCCGGAAAAACAGATCCGCCTGTTCCGGCTGTTCTTCATCCTCGAGCGGCGGCAGTTCTTCCAGGGTTTCAAGTCCAAAATACTCTAAAAAGCGGGTGGACGTTACAAAGGACATCGGTCTCCCCGGCTTCTGGGTACGCTCAAATTCTTTGACGAGTCCTTTGGTGAGCAGGGTCTGCAGCGCCCGGTCCGATTTTACTCCGCGCACCTGGTCAATGTCTGCCCGCAGTACCGGCTGATTGTACGCAATAATAGCAAGTGTCTCCAGGGCTGCCTGGCTGAGCGTCTGCCGGTTCTGCTGCTCACTGAACTGCTCAATCGCTTCCGCCGCCCCGGGCACCGTGGCGAAGAAAAATGTATTTTCCGCCTGGGTAATCTGCAGCCCGCCTTCCCGCTCCGCCCAGGCATTCTTTAAGGAGATTAAGTGTTCGCGGGCAGTCTCGGTTTCTAAACCGAGGGCTTGGGCGGCCTGTTCTGCCTCCAGGCCTTCATCCCCGCTAATATACAGCAGCGATTCCAGCTTCCCCTCAATCGTTTTTTCCTGTTTCATACCTTCACCTTTTCTGCCAGTTGAATCGTTATATCATCAAAATTGTGCGCCTGCTCGCAGCGAATTTGCTTTTGTTTCATTAGCTCGAGCAGAGCAAGAAATGTTACCACCATCTGCGGCTTGGTTCTTGTTTCTTCAAACAGCTGGTAAAACGAACAGGCATCGAGTCGTTCGACTTCTCCCATTACCTCTGTCATCCGGTCTTCCACCGAATATTCATCCGCCCGGACAGTGGCCTGCGGAGGATGGGCGTTTTTCGCCCGTTCCTTCATCTTCTGAAACGCTGCCACCATATCATACACCGTCAGCCCCTCCGGAAGACTTTCTTCCTTTTCTTCTCCGGTACTCCATTCGCTAAGCGGTTTTTTGTACACCTGTTGCTGCTGCTGTTCTTTCTGTTGAAGCTTCCCGGCTGCTTCTTTATAGCGCCTGTATTCTTCAAGCTGCTCAATCAGCTGTTCCTTCGGGTCTTCTTCCTCAATCCAGGCCTCCTCATCAGCCGTCACAGGCAGCAGGGTCTGGCTTTTGATCTGCAAAAGCGTAGCGGCCATCACGAGGTACTCCCCCGCCACATCAAGCTCAAGCTCCTGCATGGTCCGGACATATTGCAAATACTGATCCGTGATTGCAGCGAGCGGAATATCCTGAATATCCATCTCCGCCTGCTGGACAAAATGAAGCAGCACATCAAGCGGCCCTTCAAATTGATCAATTTTCACTTTATACTGCTCGGACATAGTTCCCATCCTTCATCACTTGTTGAGTGCTGTTGCAAGTATATCATATCCGCTGTAAGCAGGGCATGCGTTTTCCCCGTACGTTTTTGATACAATCAGTTCTATCAATGATTTTTGAAAGGAGAAACCTCCGTATGTATCCAGACGCCTACATTCTGTTTCTTGTCGAATTTCACAGCACCCGCGATTACTTTGAATGCCACGAAATACTTGAGGACCACTGGAAAGAAGCTCCTTCCGGAGAGCGTGACCCTGTATGGCCCGGACTGATTCAGATCGCTGTAGGTCTGTACCACGAGCGGAGGGGAAATATTACCGGTGCTTCCAAGTGCCTGAAAAACGCCGGCGTGATTCTCGGGCCGCTTGCGCACCGTCTGCAGGCACTCGGGCTCGACGCCGAGAGGCTTCTGCAGGCTATCGAGGAGCAGCTCGAACATCTCGGAGAGCCGTTCCGGGACATGAACCTGCCGATGAGGGATCCCGAACTCGAAGCCGAGTGCATCCGTATGTGCGAACAAAAAAACATTTCCTGGCTGCAGGCCTCTCCGCTTGAAGACACAGATCTCGTCCACAAGCACGTGCTCCGTGACCGCACCGATATCGTTCATGAACGCGATAAGCAGCTCCGCATCCGGGATAAGCAGCGCCGGAGCGGCGGTCTGTAATCACATCTTCTGCGCATTTCCATTAAAAAACCCGCCGTGTACCGGCGGGTGGGTATTAGTTCACTTCATTTTCCAGAATATCCTTTTGGTGTTCATCGCACACCTGCAGGAACTGGACCGTTTCCTTGCTAGCAACCAGATCCTGGTCGAGACGCCCTCTGACCGCCTGCACCATTTTTTTGCCGATCCCTTCATCCCGGTAGGATGGATTCACACATACATGGCGAAGCTCTGCTTCTCCGTTTTCGGTGTAACGCAGACCGACGACTCCGACAATATCATCGTCTTCCTTCCACATAAACAGCTGCCAGTCATCTGTTTCTTCATACTGCTGGACCGTTTCCTGGAGCTTTTTTACATCCTTTTCTTCCGGCATGTACGAAAGAAGCCCCATCGCTATTTTTTTATAGGATTGTTTATACTTAATCAACATAACCAATTATCCCTCATTGTGATCAGAATTTCAGACAAATTTGTCTTCATTTCCATAATTTACGCAAACCAGTATCCAAATTCACCATTGACCATACACGCTTTTGGACAGAAATGCAAGAGGAATATAGGTAATTATAACTGAAAGCCGCTTATCACCGCTCATGCACGTGTAATCACTCAAACCAAAATCACACGGCTTTAAACCGTGTGATTTATTTTACTCCATGCGGATTTTTTTTGCAAGACTGGCCATTTCCACGGCTCCCATAGCTGCCTCGGAACCTTTATTCCCAGCTTTTGTGCCGGCACGTTCAATCGCCTGTTCAATGGATTCCACCGTGATGATGCCGTTAATAACCGGAAGCTCTTCCTGCAGGGAGACATTTGCGACTCCTTTGGCGGATTCGCTGCATACATAGTCAAAATGTGGAGTTGCGCCGCGGATGACGGTACCAATGGCCACAATCGCATCGTATTTTTTCGTTTTGGCTGCCTGCTGGGCGGCAAAAGGAATTTCAAACGCCCCGGGCACCCAGATAACATCTATATCCTCTTCCTTCACCCCACTGCGGATTAGTGTGCTTTCCGCTCCTTCGAGCAGCTGTTTGTTAATAAATTCATTAAAACGTGCTACGACGATCGCAATTTTTTGTCCACTGCCGTTTACGTTGCCTTCAATAGTAGTTGTCATTCTATTTTCCTCCTAAAAATGAAGCATGTGTCCCAATTTTTGAAACTTCGTACGCATATATTTCTCATTTTCCTCCTGCAGCGGCAGCTGTATCGCAATCCGCTGCGTCACTTCAAGGCCGTAGCCGGAGATCCCCGTTATTTTCCTCGGATTGTTAGTGAGCAGCTTCATTTTCCCTACGCCAATGTCGCGGAGCACCTGGGCGCCGATCCCGTATTCACGCAGATCATCCGGGAAACCAAGCTTTTTGTTTGCTTCCACCGTATCATAGCCCGCCTCCTGCAGCTCATAGGCTTTTAATTTATTGATCAGGCCAATGCCGCGTCCTTCCTGGCGCATATAAAGCAGTACCCCTTTGCCTTCTTTTTCGATCTGCATCAGCGCTGCCTGCAGCTGTGGTCCGCAGTCACAACGCTTGGAGCCGAAGACGTCCCCAGTCAGACATTCCGAATGAACCCGGACCAGTGTTTCTTCCTCCGGATCGATCTCCCCTTTTACAAGCGCCATCATTTCTTTCCCATCAATGGAGGAAGTAAAACCAAGCGCCCGGAAATCACCAAATTCGGTCGGAAGGCTCGTATCCGCCTCCCGCTTCACCAGTTTTTCGCGGTGACGGCGGTAGCTGATTAAGTCTTTGATCGTTACCATTTTTAACCCGAACCGGTCAGCAATTTCGCGGAGCTCCGGCACCCGGGCCATTTCCCCGTCTTCCCGTGTAATTTCACAAATCGTCCCTGAGGCCGTTTTTCCAGACAGGCGCGCAAGGTCAATCGCAGCCTCCGTATGACCGGCCCGCTGCAGGACCCCGCCTTCTTTTGCAATAAGTGGAAACACATGGCCCGGACGCTGAAAGTCCCCCGGTTCTGCGGTCTGGTTGGCAAGATGCTGGATCGTCAGCGCCCGCTCGGAGGCACTGATACCGGTTTTGGACGACACATGGTCGACGCTCACCGTAAAAGCAGTACCGTGCGGATCAGTGTTTTGATCAGCCATCGGCTGAAGCTGCAGACGCCCGGCCTGCTCTTCTGTAATCGGAGTGCAGACGAGACCGCGGCCATACGTAATCATAAAGTTAATTGTCTGGGCATCAATGTTTTCCGACAGGGCGACAAAATCTCCTTCGTTTTCCCGGTCTTCGTCATCACAGACGATCACCACCTGCCCGTTTCTCAGTTCATCTAACGCTTCTTCAATGGGGTCAAACCAGCGTCGTTCCTCCATGGTATCGTTCCTACTTTCTTTGCAAAGGTTTTATTTATCTACAGTTAACAGACGTTCTGTATATTTGGCAAGCATGTCACATTCAATATTGACCAGATCACCAGCCTGTTTATCTGCCAGGTTGGTTACCTCCCACGTATGCGGAATAATCGACAGAGTAAAGGTTTCTTTTTCGTCGTCCACTCCGAAAATTGTCAGGCTGATGCCATCGACCGTGACGGAGCCTTTATTAGTCATGTAGCGGAGCTGCTCCTTCGGTGTCTGTACGTGCACGTAAATCATGTTTTCTTCCTCTTCAATGGAAGCAATGGTTCCTGTGGCATCCACATGTCCCTGGACAAAGTGTCCGCCAAACCGTCCTCCGGCCTGCATCGCAAGCTCCAGGTTTACGCGTGTACCTTCTTCCATGTATTTCAGACTCGTGTGCTTGAGCGTTTCAGCCATCACGTCTACGTAGACGCACCGCCCGTTTTTAGCCGTCGCTGTCAGGCAGATGCCATTTACCGCGATGCTATCGCCAATGTGAATACTGTCCATATCCAGATTACTCTCAAGCTCGAGCTGAATTAAATTTTCCTGATGCGTCATTTTTGATACTGTTCCTGTCGCTTCTACAATTCCTGTAAACATGCTTTCACTCCCCGGACTGCAATGTATATTTTCGGTCCTGCCCGAATGTCTCTTCTTTTTTCAATGAAAATGCCCGGGCTTCCTGAAGCGTCGAAATACCATTTCCCTGATACACTCCGGGTGCATTTTCCCCGCCAATCACAATCGGCGCTACATACATTAAATATTCCTGAATCACTTCTGCTTCCAGGAAAGAGCCGAGAATGCCGGCCCCTCCTTCCACAAACAATGAAACGATTTTCTTTTTCCCGAGCACATCCAGCACCGCGGAGATATTTTTCACGCCGGAAGCGACCGGAATCACTTCAGCTCCTGCTTCTTCCAGGCGGCGCTGCCTCTCAGCATCAGCCGGATCGTTCGTCAAAACGTAGACCGGAGCTGCGGCGTCTTTTAGCATCCGGCTGTTTTCCGGCATCCGGAGTTCACTGTCCAGCACGACCCGGGCCGGCGTCACTCCCGTTTCCGGGACCCGGGCCGTAAGAGAGGGATCATCGCTCAGCACCGTTCCGATGCCGACTAATATGCCGTCACACCGGCGCCGTTCCTGGTGAACATCCTCCCGGGCTTCTTTTCCGGTAATCCACTGGCTTTCGCCCGTGGCCGTAGCAGTCTTTCCGTCTAGAGAAGAAGCTGTTTTAGCCGTCACGTAAGGTCGGCCGGTCTTAATAAAATGAAAAAATTTCCGGTTTAAGTAAGCCGCTTCTTCCTGCCTGACTCCGGTCACCACTTCAAGGCCTGCTTTTTCCATCATCTGTATGCCTTTTCCGGCTACAAGCGGATTCGGGTCTGACGCTGCCACCACTACTTTTTCGATGCCCGCTTCAATAATCTGTTTGGCACACGGCGGAGTACGGCCGTAATGGCTGCAGGGCTCAAGAGTGACGTAAATCGACGCTCCTTCAGCTTCTTCTCCTGCCATCGCGAGCGCATGGACTTCTGCATGTGCTTCCCCGGAGCGAAGATGCGCTCCCATCCCCACAACTCTCCCATCTTTAACGACGACGGCACCGACCATTGGATTCGGGTAAGTCTGCCCTTCCGTCGAGCGTGCCAGTTCGAGTGCTGTGTGCATCCAGGTATGATCCATATGGCCGGACCTCCTTTATTTTTGCTTGCTGCTATTGATTACAGAAATAAAAAAAGCTCCCGAATGAAAACATCCGGGGGCTTTTATACATACGTATCCAAAATAATATTCCGGTTCTATTCTGCAGCGTTACACCTGCTGACAGAAAAACAGAATTTTTTCGAATACGGTTTTCCTTCTCCCATCCAGACTATTACTGTCGGCTTCAGAATTGCACTGAATCCACCGTCCACGCCAGCAGCGCTTACCGGGTCACGGACTGAAAAGCATTCGCTTTATCACCGTCGGTTGGGACTTGCACCCGACCCCGAAGGATGTTGATCGCAATCAACGTACCGTATGAAGTTAAAATACATTTTATTACGTTCTTAAATATCCGTCAAAAGATTCAGCTTACGCTTCGTCCCAGACCCGCACTTCCTTCATAACGTCCTGCGCCTGAATGCGGTCCACCTGGTCCATGTTATCTGTCACACGGCCGAATACCGTATGCACGCCGTTCAGGTGCGGCTGCTGGTCAAACAGAATAAAGAACTGGCTTCCGCCGGTGTCTTTTCCGGCGTGCGCCATCGACAGATAGCCTCTTTCATGAGTGCGCGGGTTCCCTTCCGTTTCACAAGGGATCGTGTACCCCGGGCCTCCGTCTCCGCGGTTGTTCGGGCATCCGCCCTGGGCGACAAAGCCCGGGATGACGCGGTGGAACGTAAGGCCGTCATAAAAGCCGTCATTTGCCAGACTTTCAAAGTTTTTCACTGTGCCCGGTGCGTCCTCCGGGAAAAATTCCAACGTTACTGTTTCTCCATTTTCAAATGCGATTTTACCTTTTTTCATCTCTCTCTACCCCTTTTTATTTTGTTTTTGCCTTTGCTGGCTCATAGGACAGGTCGTACTGAAGAATATCTTCGTATGTCTCTCCGCGAACCACCAGGTGCGATTCCCCGTCTTCGGCGAAGACGACCGGCGGACGCGGGAGACGGTTATAATTGTTGGCCATGGAGTACCCATAGGCTCCTGTACAGAAAACCGCCAGCGTATCGTTGGTTTTCACTTCCGGAAGCGGCAGATTCCAAATCAGCATATCGCCGCTTTCACAAAGCTTGCCGGCGACTGAAAACGTGTCGTCGGCTTTTTCATGGCCGCGGTTGGCAAGAATGCCTTCATATTCTGCCTGATACAATGCCGGGCGGATGTTGTCGGACATGCCGCCATCCACCGAAATGTACCGGCGGACACCGGGAATATCTTTTTTTGACCCTACGTCATACAACGTCGTGCCGGCATCGCCGCTGATGGACCTTCCGGGCTCAATCCAGATCTCCGGCACATCCATGCCGGTCCGGAGCGCTTCCTGTTTGACTGACTGAATCATATCCTGCACGTACTGCTCCGGTGCCAGCGGTTCGTCCCCTTCCACATAGCGGATCCCAAAGCCGCCGCCGCAGTTCAGCACATCCGGCGTGAACTGCAGATGCTCCTGCCAGTGCACAAACTGATCAAACAGTTTTTTGATAGCCATTGTAAATCCGCTCGTTTCAAAAATCTGCGAGCCGATATGACAATGCACGCCTTTGATATTGATGGACGGACTCTGCTGCAGGCGGTAAATAGCCTGGTCTGCCTGGCCGGACGTCAGGTCAAAGCCAAACTTTGAATCCTCCTGCCCAGTGGAAATGTATTCATGTGTATGCGCCTCGATGCCCGGAGTCGTACGGATCAACGCTTCCACACGCGTCTGCTGCCTGGCCGCCTGCTGCTCAATCAATTGAATTTCATGAAAATTATCAATCACAAAACAGCCGATGCCAAGCTCAATGGCAAGAGCGATTTCTGCTTCGCTTTTATTGTTACCGTGAAAATGAACTTTTTCCATAGGAAAACCGGCTTTTGATGCCGTCATCAGCTCTCCTCCGGAAACCACGTCCAGACTGAGCCCCATTTCTTTCGCCAGCTGTGACATTGCAACGCAGCTGAAGGCTTTGCTCGCGTAGGCCACCTGATACGTCATTCCGTTATCTTCAAAAGCCTGCTGAAATCCCCGGGCCCGCTCCCGCATCAAAGCGACGTCATAGACGTAAACCGGGCTTCCGTACTCCTGCTTTATGTTAACGGTATCCACCCCGCCAATCTCCAGGTGGCCGTGTTCATTTATATGGTGCGTTCCATGAAGCTGCATATTATTCTCTCCTTCGTTGCTCCTCCTCGTTCGTTTATTTTAGCACGCTTCCGAAAAAGACAAAAGCTTTATGCAAGTAAAGAAACCGTGCAATTACTGCACGGTTTCATAAATGAGGACTGGTTTTTCCACCGCAGCTTCTGCAATCGTAAAGGCTTCAGCAATTTTTCTGGCGCTCTCAGCGCTGTCCTGGGCGTTTACGTGCATGACCGCAATTGTATCTCCTTTTTGTACAGGGTCACCGATTTTTTTCGTCAGTTCGATGCCCACACTGTAATCAAGCACATCGTCCTTGGTGGCCCGTCCGGCTCCGAGAAGCATCGCACTTACGCCGATTTCTTCGGCTTCAATACCATGTACGTAGCCGGTGGCTTCCGCCTTCACTTCTACCCGGTGCTCAGCAGCCGCAAGACTCTCCGGATGATCCACAGCGGAGGCATCACCGTGCTGATTTTTCACAAATGCTTTCATTTTTTCAAGCGCTTCCCCGTTTTCAATCACCTGAAGCACCATTTTTTCCGCCTGCTCGAGCGTATCGGCTTTGCCGCCCGCGACAAGCATATAGGAAGAAAGCGTGACGCTCAGCTCGTGCAGATCTTCCGGCCCGTTGCCCTGCAGCGTTTCAATTGCTTCTTTTACTTCGAGCGCATTCCCGACGGTCCGGCCGAGCGGCTGATCCATATTGGAAATGACCGCCATCGTTTTACGATCGAGTGATTGGCCGATTTCCACCATTGCTTCCGCCAGACGCTTCGCTTCCTCCACTTCTTTCATGAAGGCGCCTGAGCCCGCCTTTACATCAAGCACGATCGCGTCTGCGCCGGCTGCGATTTTTTTACTCATCACCGAGCTTGCAATCAATGGAATAGAGTTTACCGTCGCCGTCACGTCCCGAAGGGCGTAAAGCTTTTTGTCTGCCGGGGTGAGGTTACCGCTTTGACCTGCGACAGCAATTTTATGCTCATTAACAAGATTGACGAACTCTTCCTTTGGAATCTCTGTTTCAAATCCGCGGAAGCTTTCCAGCTTATCAATTGTGCCGCCGGTATGCCCGAGTCCGCGCCCGGACATCTTCGCTACAGGAACGCCGCATGCTGCTACAATCGGTCCAATAATCAGCGTCGTTTTGTCGCCAACGCCTCCGGTGGAGTGCTTGTCCACTTTGATTCCCTCGATTGCCGACAGGTCGAGCTGATCGCCCGACTCTGCCATCGCGTAGGTGAGCGCGGCAGATTCCTTCTGGGTCATATCCTGAAAGTAAATCGCCATCGCAAACGCCGATGCCTGGTAATCCGGCACCTCGCCGTTGCTGTATGATTCCACAAACCAGCGGATTTCTTCTTCATTCAGTTCTTTTCCATCGCGCTTTTTTGCAATAATATCCACCATTCTCATAGTATGGCCCCTTTACACATTGCTATTGATTACGTATTTTTGACGATTTCTTTCATTAAAGAGATAAAAATCGGTTTGGTTTTGGCCGCCGTTTCCATAACTTCCTCGTGGGATATGCTGACGATTTCTTCGCCGATGGCCATATCAGTAATACATGAAACACCGAGTACGCGCAGACCGGCATGCTGTGCCACAATTACCTCCGGCACCGTGGACATGCCCACTACATCAGCGCCGACGTTCCGAAGCAGAATTAACTCTGCCCGGCTCAAAAAGTTTGGACCGCCGATGCCGCCGTAGACGCCGCGTTTCAAGTCAATTTCAAGCGTTTCAGCAGCCTGAAATGCTTTACCGCGGAGTACTGGATCATAGGCCTGGCTCATATCGGGAAAGCGCGGCCCGAGATCGCTGTCGTTCCGGCCGATCAACGGGTTGGTGCCGGTAAAGTTTATGTGATCCTCAATCACCATTAAGTCCCCCGGCCGAAACGACGACTGCATCCCTCCACACGCATTGGTGACAAATAAAAACTCGGCGCCGAGCGCTTTCATCACCCGGACCGGGAATGTCACCTCCTGCATCGAATAGCCTTCATAGTAATGAAAGCGGCCCTGCATCGCTACGACTGTTTTTCCTTCGAGCTCGCCGAGGACAAGACGCCCGGCATGGCCTTCCACTGTAGAGACAGGAAAATGCGGAATGTCTTCATATGGGATTACAGTAGCCGCTTCAATATCATCAGCCAGATCGCCGAGCCCGGAGCCAAGAATCATGCCGACCGCGGGCGCTGCACTGTACTTCGACTGGATGTAATCCTTTGCTTCTTTTATTTTTACAGCATCCATTCAGGCATCCTCCTGTGCGATCCGACGAAGGGTTTCTTTCATTAATTTCAAGAAATCTTCCTGGACCTTTGAGGTCGTGTCCATGACTTCATCATGGCTCAACGGCTGGTCAAGCATACCGGCAGCGAGGTTTGAAATGCAGGAAATACCGAGCACTTCCATGCCTCCGTGAACGGCAACGATTACTTCCGGCACCGTGGACATACCGACGGCATCCGCTCCCAGCACCCGGGCCATGCGGACCTCTGCCGGGGTTTCATAGGCCGGTCCGGTATTTGCCATATATGTGCCGCGCTGAATACGGATGTTCAGCGAAAGCGCCGCTTCGTCAGCAATCTTGGCGAGTCCTTTCGAATACGCCGAGCTCATATCCGGAAAGCGGGGACCGAGCTCTGCATCATTTTCTCCAATAAGCGGATTAGCGCCGAGCCAGTTGATGTGATCATCGATAATCATCAAATCACCCGGTTCAAAGTCATGGTTCACGCCGCCCGCAGCATTGGTGACAAGAAGCCGTTTCACTCCGAGCGCGTTCATGACGCGGATAGGAAAAGTCACTTCCTGAAGGGAATAGCCTTCATAGTAATGAAAACGTCCCTGCATCGCTGCCACCTGCATACCCTCAAGTTCACCGAATACAAGCTGGCCCGCGTGGCCCTCCACCGTGGAAACAGGAAAGCCCGGGATATTTTCATATTTTAGAACGACTGGGTTTTTAATCTCATCGGCCAGTACCCCCAGGCCGGAACCGAGCACGAGCCCGGTCGTCGGTACAGCGGAGATATTGGACTGAATGTATTGAACTGCTTCTTTGGTTTGCTGCTGGATACTCAAATTATTCACCCTTCCTTTTTAATTGCTGTAAAAAGCTTGTACCGTAATTCGGCATGGATAGACGGAAATTATCCGCCACCGTGGCACCGATATCGGCAAATGTTTTCCGGGTGCCAAGTGGAGCAGAGCCGGTGCTTTTGCTATAGGCAAGCAGCGGTACGATTTCACGGGTATGGTCAGTGCCGTGATGCACGGGATCGTTTCCATGATCGGCAGTAATAAGCAGAAGGTCATTCTCCTCCATAGCTTCCAGCAGCTCTGGAAGCCTGGCGTCAAACTCCTCGAGCGCCTCTCCGTATCCCTGCGGGTCACGGCGGTGGCCGAACTTAGCGTCAAAGTCCACCAGATTTAAAAAGCTGAGACCCGTAAAGGATTTCTGCGCGGTTTCTGTGACACGGTCCATGCCATCCATATTGGAGGAGGTACGGATCGACTCCGTAACCCCTTCGCCGTCATATATATCGCTGATTTTTCCAATGGCAATGCTGTCAAGACCGGCATCTTCAATGTCATTCATGACCGTGCGGCCAAACGGCTTAAGCGCGTAATCATGGCGGTTCGCTGTACGTTCATAGCTGCCGGGGGATCCGGTGAACGGGCGGGCAATCACGCGGCCAATCATATACGGTGCTTCATACGTCATCGCCCGGGCTTTTTCGCAGATGTCATACAGTTCTTCAACCGGCACCTCATCCTCATGTGCGGCGATTTGAAGCACTGAATCCGCCGATGTGTAGACAATCAGCTTTCCAGTTTTTTGATGCTCTTCGCCGAGCTCTTCAATGATCTCGGTACCTGAAGCCACTTTATTTCCGAGAACACCCCGGCCTGTTTCCTGTTCGAGCTGCTGCAAAAGCTCATCCGGAAAGCCATCCGGAAATGTGCGGAAAGGCTCGTCAATGTAGAGGCCCATGATTTCCCAGTGGCCGGTCATCGTATCTTTGCTTCGCGACATTTCTTCCATATAACCGTACGAAGCCGTTGGTGACGCTGACGCCTCTACACCCGGGATTTCCCGGATATTTCCAAGGCCGAGTCGTTCAAGGTTCGGAATTTTGATTCCGTTCATATGCTGGGCGATATGACCGAGCGTGTCGGCCCCTTTGTCTCCGTATTCCTCAGCGTCAGGAGCTTCGCCGATGCCGACGGAATCCATAACAACTAAAAAAATGCGTGGGTACTTGTAGTTTTCCATTACTCTCTCTCCTTTTCTGCTAAGCTCTCGGATGAGCCTGCAGGTATACATCTTTTAATTTATGGTTGGATACATGGGTGTAAATCTGGGTGGTGGAAATATCGGCGTGTCCGAGCATTTCCTGGACCGCCCGCAGATCTGCCCCGTTTTCAAGCAGATGGGTGGCGAAGGAATGCCTCAGGGTATGCGGCGTTAATGCTTTTTCTATCCCTGCTTGGCCTGCTGTTGCTTTTAATATCTTCCAAAAACCCTGCCTCGAAAGTGGATTGCCGTGATGATTAACAAATAACAGCTCATGACGTTTGCTTTTCATCAGGGTACTGCGACCGTGATGTATGTACGTGTCAATAGCCTCGGAAGCCACTTTCCCAAGCGGAACGATCCTTTCTTTGTTTCCTTTACCGATACAGCGGATGAATCCCATCTGCAGATGCACATCAGACATTTTCAATTCACACAGTTCAGTCACCCGCAGACCGGTAGCGTACATGCACTCAAGCATCGCATGATTCCGCTTTGCAAAGGCTGTTGTGCCCTCGGCCGCTGTGAGCAGCCGCTCAACTTCCTGAGTGGACAGCACGGTCGGAAGCTTCTTTTCCCCTTTCGGGATTTCAATCAACTCTGCAGGGTCCTTTTTTACCACCTGTTCACGCAGAAGAAACTGGTGAAACGCCCGGACCGATGACAAAAAGCGCGCCAGCGTAGCTGTAGAGCGTCCGGCTTCTTTTTGGGCATACAAAAAATCCACAATGTCCGCACGCTCAGTATCCGCCCATGATTTCTTCTCCCGGAGCTGCATAAATTTTCTATAGTGTTCGAGGTCTCTTTGATACGACTGAATCGTGTTTTTGGAGAGGCCTTTTTCAACTTGGCAATAATGAATAAAGTCCAGTACCTCCGTGGTCATACGACCGCCTCCTGCTTCCCAATCTTCCCTTCTAAGAATAGCATAGTCGCTTATTACTAGGGAAGGGCGAATGCGCCAGTAAATATACCGCTTTCATTATACTGTAAAATAAAAAAAGCACCGCTTTTTGTCAAAAGACGATGCCCGTGCATATGTTAATTCGTGTGCAGCGAAGGAGCCTCCGCACTTTCTTTGTCCTTTTTTGCCTTCGCCTGACAGCGGTGGCAGACACCGTGGAATGTTAAACGATGATCTTTCACTTTAAACTGATAGTCTTTTTCTACAATCTTTTCGACCTCTGCAAGAAGGTCCTCCTGGATTTCATCAACTGTTCCGCATTCAATGCAGACGAGATGGTGATGAGAGTGGCTGGCTCCTTCTTTTCGAAGGTCATACCGTGAAACTCCGTCACCAAAGTTGATTTTGTCCACAACTTCAAGTTCATTAAGTAATTCCAGTGTTCTGTACACGGTGGCAAGACCAATCTCCGGCGCTTTTTCCTTTACCAGAAGGTACACATCTTCTGCACTTAAATGATCTTCTTCATTTTCCAAAAGCACCTGTACGGTTGCTTCCCTTTGCGGGGTCAGCTTGTAGCTCTGTTCATGCAGCTGTTTTTTAATACGTTCTACCCGATTTTCCAATTATCGCTACCTCCCTTATTCCTTCAAGGGTAATAAGCTTATTATAATAATTTTAAATAAGCCTGTCAATATAAAACCGATAACCATTCTCAGTTTAAAATCATTATAAATAAATTGGCATGAAATTTGCATATAAACCTTGTTTTTCCCGTAATTTCAGTAATTCAGGTATTGATTATCAATGAATTCCCTATGTGACAGATAAATGACGATATTCAATCTCAATTACTGCTGACCGAGAATCGTTTTTACATACTGCACTGCATACATGGTTTTAGCATCATGAATGTCTTCTTTCTGGATCAATTCATCTGCTTCCTTCACACTTACTTCCATTAGTTCAATAAATTCATCCTCTTCGGTTTCCGGTTCTCCGGCCTCCAGTTCAAACGCCTCATACAAATGAACAATTTCGTCTGCAAATCCAGGAGAGGTATAAAATGAAGCAATTTTCTGCAGGCGCCCTGCAGTGTACCCGGTTTCTTCTTTTAATTCCCGGGCTGCTGTTTCTTCAGGACTGTCAGTACCCTCGAGTTTCCCGGCCGGTATTTCAACCAGCGGCTTTTCGAGCGGCTTCCGGTACTGCTTCACCATAACTATTTTCTGCTCCGGGGTGACCGCCACCACAGCAACCGCACCGCTGTGATTAATCACTTCACGCTTGCTGCTCCGCCCGTCCGGAAGTGTTACGTCATGCACTGATAAATCGACGATTTTTCCTTCAAATATTGTTTTCTTATTCGTTGTTTTTTCTGTAAAATCCATCGTTAACGTCCTTTCTGCATCGAATGTGATTCATTCGTTTTAGTTTACCAGTCTTTAACTGTCTGTGAGAATAGTCATTTGCTTATTTTCACTCTTCCTAATTATCACCAGATTTGCTACACTATCCAAGTAATCTGATGGAGGAGTTGGACCCATGAATATTTTTGAAGCTATTTTTCTAGGAATCGTCCAGGGAATTGCAGAATTCCTGCCGATTTCAAGCACCGCCCATATCATCATTGCAGAATTTCTCCTCGGCCATTCGATCCCCGGCCTATCATTTGAAATTTTCCTGCACCTGGGATCAATCGTAGCCGTCATTTTTTATTTCCGCAAAGACATTCTTCATCTGATTCAGGTATTTTTCCGGTATATCGCCAAAAGGAACCGGGAGGACCGCCCTGAATTTTTCCTTTGTTTGTACATAGTACTTGCAACCGTTATTACCGGTATTCTTGGCGTTTTCCTTGAAGACTCGCTTGGCAGCGCCCTGAAAACGCCGGTGATGATCGCTATATCGCTTACCCTGACCGGCATTTTTCTCATCATCATCGAGCGGGCCTACACCATTGGCAGCCGTACCGTTAATGAAATGACGACGCTCGATGCGGTCATTGTCGGCCTTGCACAGACGGTGGCTGTCATTCCCGGCATTTCAAGATCCGGAAGCACGCTGATTGCTGCGTTGTTTTCCGGTCTGGACCGGGAGACATCGGTCCGGTTTTCATTTCTGCTTTCGATCCCTGTCATTTTAGGATCAACCGTGCTCGCCCTCGGTGATATTACAGACGGCAGCCTCGCTTCTATTGGGGCAGTATCGCTTATTGCTGCATTCATTGCCTCACTGATCACTTCATGGCTCGGCATCGTATGGCTGATTAACTTCCTGAATAAAGGAAAGCTCACTTACTTTGCAATCTACTGCTTCCTGCTCGCGCTTGTGACTATTTTATTTCTCGATCCGGGAAGTACAGTAGTCGAATAATCGTTTATCACATAAAAATCCAGCCGGACTCCGGCTGGATTTTGTATTTCATTATTTTTTGACAGTGATAGTCGCTACTACGGTTTCTCCCGCTTTCAGGCGGTTTTCGCTGTTCATCTGGATATTTTCGACCTGATCGCCTTCCGTGAATACGACTGGCGTGATTTTGCTGGCAGCTTTTTCACTGATCACATCCATATCAAATTCCATCAGCAGATCGCCCTCTTCCACGCTGTCTCCTTCGGATACTTTGCATGTAAAGCCTTCTCCGTCGAGCGACACCGTTTCAAGTCCGATGTGAATTAATACATCAAGTCCTTCCTCTGAACGGATGCCGATGGCGTGCTTCGTTGGAAAGATCTGTTCCACCTTCCCTTTAACCGGTGAAAGAATAATTCCTTCCGATGGATCAACCGCAAAACCTTCTCCCATCATTTTTTCTGAAAATGTCGGATCCGGCACTTCTGTAATATCAACGAATGCCCCGCTTACCGGCGATTTTATGGTGACTTCTACAGGCTTTTGTTCTTTTCCAAATAGTTTTTTTAACATTTTATTCACTTCCTTCTTATATAGTCACAACTGCGTTCAAGCTGTGCGTATGCTTTAGTAAGTGTAACGAACTTCACGCCTGCGCACAAACTTTCCGGAACGTCTTTACCATAACATTCCAGAGAATGCCTGGTGTAATACTCTTTTTTGTACGTTTATACAACACGTTTTAAATACGCGCGAATAAGGAATAGAACTCTATTCTAATTGTATATACCTTCTTTTTATAACAATTTAAACCTGAATTCTATACATACAGTCCAACACAGGGGGTGCGCAGATGATTACAGAAAATAAACAGCCACTTTTTGAGAAGTTGTTTTATTTGTATGACCGGCGCTTGATCCAAAAGCATTTCTCAGCCGTACATATGCATAACAACAGTATCTACACCGACGATGCTGCGCTTTTTTATGTGAATCACAGCAACTGGTGGGACGGCCTTTTAATCTACTTTTTAAATAAACACTGGTTCCGTCACCCGGGCTACGTCATGATGGACGAAGAAGGGCTGCGCGAATTTCCATTTTTCCGCAGGCTCGGAGCCTACTCGGTGGACCACAGCAGCCGCCGCGATGTTATTAATGCCCTCCGCTACACAGAGGATAAGCTCGTGAACGGTCATCACGTCTGGCTATTCCCGCAAGGGGCAGAAACCCATGCCGATCAGTTTCCGATCACTCTTCAGCCCGGCATTTCCTATCTGCTTCCCCGGGTGGATGTACCGTTTGTACCGGTTACGATGCACTACACATTTTTGCACCATCAAAAGCCTGAAATCTTCATAAACATCGGTCCACCGCTCCCGAGGACCCCGGAGAACCTCGCTTCGAGAGCGGCATCTCAGGACGCGCTGGAGCGTCACCTGCAGCATCAATGGGACGAGATGCGTGAAGACATCGCTTACGAGCATATGGAGAACTACACTACTGTTTTGAGAGGTTCACAGACGATGAGCAGCTGGTGGACTTCCCTCCGGCAGAAAAAATAGAAAGGACTCCCGCCATGTTCCTATGGATTCTCATATGCATCCTCAGCGCCTGGACGGTATTTACGATCATTAACGTGTGGACCCTTCCTTCTCTCGCCTCGTTTTCGGTACCGAAGCGACCGGGCTTGATCAGCGTTCTTGTACCGCTTCGGAATGAAGAACGGAACGTGCCAGCGCTTGTGCGGAGCCTCCGCCAGGCGGACGATCTAAAAACAGAATTTATCTTTCTCGATGACCATTCGACTGACCGCACAAAAATGCTCCTGCAGGATGCTGTACGCTATTGGCCTAATGCCCGCTACATTGAGGGGACCACGCTGCCGGACGGCTGGAACGGCAAAGTACATGCGTGCCATCAGTTGTCGAGTGAAGCTGCCGGACAGTATTTGTGTTTTGTTGATGCCGATGTAAGACTGCACGCGGACGCCCTCCGCTGGGCAGAGGGGGCTCTTCAGAAGCACGATGCCGGTCTGGTTACCGGGTTTCCTCATTTCAAAACAGAAGGCTTCTGGGGCCGGCTGCTTGTGTATATGCAGCATTTTGTCGTGTATGCCCACTTGCCCGTCGCAGCCGCTAACCGCACCACCTGGAGGGCCTTTACTGCAGCACACGGGGCTTTTTTGTTTTTCAGCCGGCCAGCCTACGACCAGGCCGGGGGTCATGCTGCTGTTAAACAGGCGCTCGTGGATGATATGGCACTTGCCCAAAACATAAAATCAAAACACTTAAAAACACTGCTCGTTTCTCCGGGCCCTGCGGTTACCTGTTATATGTATACGTCCAGCCGGGAAGCGTGGCTTGGCTTCAGCAAAAATATTTTTCCGGGGATCGGCCGCTCGGCGATCATTGCTTTGGCCGTCATCGCTGTTCATACTCTTTTTTTTATCGTCCCGGCCTTTCTTCTGCTGGCTGCCATTGCCATGTCCGAGTGGCAGCTCGCTGTCCCATACGTGCTGACGGCTTTGCTTCGCGCCGGGATTACGATAAAAGCTTCCCATCCGTGGTGGACAGTACTCGTACAGCCTCTATCTTCGGGAGTCATGATTGCTGTGCTGCTGTATTCGATTTATCTGGACAAAACGAAAAAAGGCTATTCATGGAAAGGGCGGACCTATCAATGACAACTACTGCTGTTATCGGCGCCGGACTCGGAGGCTTAAGTGCTGCCATTGTACTCGCTAAAACCGGGGAAAACGTTACTGTATACGAAAAAAACGAACGGGCTGGAGGAAAACTCCGCCCGTTTCAGCTGGGAAATCATACATTTGATTATGGTCCTAACACCATTACGATGCCGGATATATTTCACCGCGTACTTGCTTTTGCCGGCAAGGATCCCGGGCAGCTCCTTCCGTTCAAACAGCTGCCGGAACATACCAGTAATTACTTCCCTGACGGCAGCATGCTCAACGTCTCCTCAGATGCCGAAGAAACAAGACAGGCCATCGCCCGTCTTTCAAAATCCGACGCCAGCCGGTACGATGACTACCTTCGGGAAGTGAAACGGCTTTACATCCTCGCTACTGAAAATTTTCTGCAGCGCACCTTCGAGTCGCCGCTGGATTACCTTTCACCGGGGCTCGCCCTTGCCCTTCGCAAAGTGCGTCCGGCCACTACCATGCATGCTTTCCACCGGCGGTTTTTCGAGCATCCGGATGTGCAGCAGGCGTTCGACCGTTATGCGACCTATATCGGCTCTTCGCCGTATGATGCTCCGGCAACATTCGCGCTGATTGCCCACCTCGAGCTCGCTGACGGCGTGTACTATACTCCGGGCGGAAACGTAAAGATTGCCGACGTGTTTTATGAAACAGCCAAAGAGCTTGGCGTTACCTTTTCGTTCAATGATCCCGTATACCACGTTTCCACCCGCAATGGACGTGCTCAAACCGTGCATGCAGCCTCAGGATCTCTGGAAGTGGACAGTGTATTATTAAATGGGGATCTTCTCAGCCAGTATCCGTTACTTTTCCCGGGCTTCAGTCAAAAGAGCCGGACCGTTCCAGATCATCCCGAGCCATCTATTTCAGCATTTGTGATCATGGCCGGACTCAACACCCGCCTTCCGCAGTTAAAGCATCACCAGGTCTACTTTTCTGCCAATTATCCAAAAGAGTTTGAGCAGCTCAAGCACGGAGCATTTCCAGATGATCCGACCATTTATATCAGCAACTCCTCCTACAGCGACCGCGGCCAGTCCCCGGACGGCGACAACCTGTTTATTCTTATTAACGCACCAGCACTTCCCGGCGGCGCCATGACAGAAGAGGAAAAACAATCGTACAGAAATCTTGTCTACGACAAGCTTGAGGAGTTTGGCCTTTTTCTCCGTCCGCATATTGTGGAGGAACGAGTACTCGGTCCGTCTTATCTGGAAGAAACGTTTGGCGCTTACAGGGGCTCCATTTACGGTCTCGCATCCAACCGGCGGCAGGATGCGTTTCTACGGCCGTTTAACCGCTCCCAGGATTTTAAAAATGTCTACTTTGCCGGCGGTTCCACCCACCCTGGCGGCGGCTCGCCCATGGTGACCACCAGCGGCGTTCTTGCTGCCTCCGCCCTCCTTAAGGATAACGGTGTCTTGCTTGATTTCTGGGGGAAAAATTAAAATGAGAAGCTTTCTGCTTTTCTAATAACACCAGCGCATACAAGCAGCCCCGCTTTTATCGTAAGCGGGGCTGCTTGTAATAGAAAGATGAGAATTATTCCTCTCTCTCCTCTACCGGAATCCATATCTCACTTTTGAAATCAGGCTTATCAAACTGATCCCCCTCCATCCAAAGCATTTCTGGACCGAATGCCTGCTGATAACTGGAAGAAGGAAACCATTCCGAATATACTTGTCCCCACGTTGTTTGAAGATGACTTGGAAAAGGTCCCTCAGAGGTAAATACAGCCCAGGTGGAAGCAGGCACTTCCAGCACGTCCCATGTTCCGGTACTTTTTTTATCAGTGACTGCGCCAATATAATGATCCAGCCCTCCCTGTTCTTCCATGCGTGCTTCAGAGAAATTCACGGAAGCTTGAATGAGCCCCGCCGGTTCACGGTTTGACAGCGCAAGTAATTCATTTATTTTCTCCTCGTTCAAGGATTTCCACATGGCATTAATTTCAGGGTTCTCTCCCTCAAAGATGATAGGAACTCTTTTACTTATACCGACGATTCGAAAAGCTTCTTTTTTCTCTATACGGTAGTTCATTTCGTTTCCTCCCTGGACAGATAGTTGAAAGGTCATCCCTGGATATGCTTTTAAAGAAATTCCGTGCCGTTTTACTTCTGAAGGAGTTACACCGTGCAGCTTCTGAAAGGCCCTCGTAAACGAATCGGGCGAATCATAGCCATATTTTAACGCTGTATCGATAACACGTACCTGGCGACGCTGAAGATCAAGCGCTGCCATCGTTAAACGGCGGCGCCGGATATATTCCGATACCGGGACGCCTGCTAAAGAAGAAAACATCCGCTTAAAATGGTACTCCGAGCAGCAGGCGATACGGGCCACTTCCTGAAAATCGATTGCCTCCGTTAAGTGATTCTCAATATAACGCAGGGCGTTATTCATTTCCTGTAAACTATCCATAATAATGACCTCTCTTATTTAGAGAATATCAATCCCCTGAAATACGTGCCCTGCTTTTCGTGCCTGATAAAGTCGGATGATAACTATTAGCTTTCTGATTAAGAAGCGCACCGGACTATGTATATCATAAAAAAGAAATAGAAGCCCCCTTACGGGAAAACTTCTATTCCTTTTCATTATTTGTTTTTAAAATCGCCTTTTTTATCCTGGGCGACGCCTTTAAGCTTGTCTTTCTTTCCTTCGCGCTGCATCTTTGAATTGTTTGTGGCGCTTCCCATACGGTCTTTTGCTTCCCCTTTAACCTTGTTTGCGTTTCCTTTCAGTTTGTCGCCAAAACCTTTTTTATCGCTCATCTGTGATCCCTCCATGATGTCTGTCTACATCAGCAGTTCCCTTCAGCAGGCAGCGTCAAACAGAAGACTTTCCCACCGTGCATATTTAATTGGCAGACTGCTTCGGGGCCAGGCTGGCCATCAGTGCCTGTTTTATGACATTGGTGATAACGAGTGAAACAAAGCAGGCACCTTTCTGCTGTGCCTGAAGCACCTCTTCCCGGGAGCTTGCAATCGTACCGAGGGGCATTTTCATTTCTGCACTTTTTTGATACAGCCCTGTAAGCACCTCCTGCACTTCCGGATTGTCTGCTCCGTCTCTATACCCCATATTAACGGACAAATCTGTCGGTCCTAAAAACGCCATGTCGATGCCGGGAACCTCCATAATTTCTGTAAAATTTTCGGCCGCTTCCGGGGTTTCAATTTGAACGCTCACTAAAATTTGTTCATCGGACGCATTCATAAACGCTTCCCCCCCGTGAAAGCCGTAACCCGCAGCCCTCATTGAAAATGCGGTGCCCCGTTTCCCGTGCGGTGGGTATTTTGCTGCCTGTACCACCTTTGAGGCCTCCTCTCCGGAGTTTACCATCGGTACCTGGATGCCCAGAGCCCCACGGTCCAATGCCTTTTGAATGCTCGAAGGATCATAGCTCACGCGTATAATAGGCACCATTCCGACTAGCCGGGCAGCTCTGATCATTTCTTCCATTTCTGCCCCGCTGTAGGCACCGTGCTCGTCGTCCATAATAATAAACTCATAGCCTGCGTATCCGAGCATCTCTACGATTGCCGGCGAATAAAGGCTTGTGATAGCCCCCTGGGTCAGCTCGTTTTTTTTAATCTTATCTTTAACCTCGTTTTTCAGCATTTTCATCTTCCTTTGTTAGTTTTCCTGAAGCCAATAGGATAAAACTGCTGTTACTGCTTCGGGCTGGTCCAGAGGACTTAAATGGCCGCACTGGTCAATCAAAACCAATTTTGCACCCGGTATTTTCTTCGCGAGATCTTCCTGCATGGAAGGCCCGCACAGCGCATCCTGCCTGCCTGCCAAAACCAGCGCCGGACACTTTACAGCAGAAAGCACGTCTACCGCCCCCGGGCGCGTTTTGTTAGCTTCAAGCTGCCTGTAGTAGCCCTCTTCCCCGACCTCCTGACTCATTTGCCGAATTACTTCTTTAACGCTTCCGCCGGCACGGGCCTGAAATACAGCACCAGGCAGGAACTGCTCCGAAACCATTTGTTCGAAGCCGCCTGCCTGCAGCTGCTTCTGCTGATTATCCCAAAGCTCTATCTGTTCTTTAGTCGGGGGATAGGGATTGGTATCGAGCAGTGCCAGCTTGTTCACCCGGTCCGGAGCCTCTTTCATTATTTCCATAGCCACAATGCCGCCAAGCGACAGCCCGGCAAGCGAAAAGGATCCGGAAACACTGCCAAGTATTCGCTCCGCCATCTCCTTCACGGAGGCGTCCCGGGTCATGTCTGGAATGATGATCTTTCTATCAGCAGAAAAAGCACGGTGTTGATGCTCCCATAACGCTGACGTACACAACGTACCGGGAATTAATACAAGAGGTTCCATGCTGCTCCCCCTCCTTTTGGAGTACTTATTTTTCCAGCCGCACCTCTGCCGACAAACGGTGCCCTTCCAATCCTTCAATTTCGGATTGTGCTGTAGCATAAGCGGCCAGATGCTGGGTGCCTCTGCCTGTAATTTCCTGATGGGTGGCGATTTTCACAAAATTCCCTACCCATAGTCCTCCGGTGTAACGGGCGCCCCGCTGCGTTGGCAGGGTATGATTGGTTCCTGAAACCTTGTCTGAGAAGACCACGGAGCTTTCTTCCCCTAAAAATATGGAGCCGTAATTGCTCAATCTGTCCTTAATCTCCTCATACGATCGCAGGTGCACGTGCAGATGTTCGATAGCGTAGTCATCACACACGTCGATGCCCTGGCTGGTGCTGTCTACAACAACAACCTCTCCCGCTTTTTCCCATGCCGCGTGAGCCGGTGAATCTTCAGAAAACTGCTTCAAATATTTTTCCACCTCAATGATTGTCTGGGCGGCCTGTTCTTCCGAGGTGGAAACAAGAATGGCTCTGGCATTTGGATCGTGTTCTGCCTGGGCTAATAGGTCTGCTGCGCACCATTCGGGCTTTGCATGCTCATCGGCAAACACGAGCACTTCACTCGGCCCGGCAATCAGGTCGATGCCCACTTTGCCGAACACCTGTCTTTTCGCTTCTGCTACAAACCGGTTGCCCGGCCCGGCAATGACATCGACCTCCGGCACCGTTTCTGTTCCTGTCGCCATTGCTGCCACAGCCTGCGCTCCGCCTATGGCGAAAATATCCGTTACCCCCGAGCAATGGAGCCCGTACAATACCGCCGGATGAATGCTGCCCTTATAATTAGCCGGACTGCACGCAATAATTTGTTTTGCACCTGCCACTTTGGCAGGCACCGTTACCATCGGTCCGGAGGAAAGCAGCGGAAACCGGCCGCCAGGCACATATGCTCCCACCTTTTCCACCGGTATTACCCGGTGCCCCATCCGGATGCCTTCCCCAAAGTCTTTATCCAGGGGCTGCAGGCATTCGAGCTGAGCTTCAGCAAACGCCGACACCCTCTCCACTACTCTTTCGATCAACCTCTTCGTTTCATCTGAAAGAGAAGCAATGCTTTCATTCAGCTCTTCTTCAGAAATACGAATGGGCCGTGCGGAGTCACTGAATTTCTCCTCATAGCGTTTAACCGCTTCATCGCCCTCCTGCTTCACGTCTTTAATAATTTGTTTTACAATCTGCTCTGTTTCCTCCGTCACTTCGGACGAAATGGCATCAGCTTTCTTTAAATACTGCATAAACGCCTCCCAGGTTCTATAAATTATTTCACTGCTCCTGCACTCATACCTTTAACAAACTGCTTCCGGACGATAAGCATAAATATAATCGTCGGCAGCACATAGATAATGCCTGCAGCAGCCATTTCATTCCAGATTACACCGTTCTGGCCGACAAAGTAGGACAGAGCCACCGGTAATGTTACGGCTTCCTCGTTCGTTAAAATAAGCGCAAACATGTACTCATTCCACGTAATAACAAAGCAGAAGACGGCGGCAGTAATAATACCCGGCCGGGCCATCGGCAGCAGTATATGCCATATGACACGGAGCCTCCCCGCACCGTCAATCATTCCTGCTTCCTCCATGTCCTGCGGAATGCTGTCGATGAAGCCTTTAATCAGCCAGATCGCATACGGAATCGTGTGGCCAAGATTTACAATAATCAGCGCCAGTGTAGTATCGAGGATCCCCCAGTTCCGGAACATAATGAAAAATGGAATCACGTTGACGATTAAAGGGATAAACTGCGTTGCCAGAATCGCAAACATGAATACCTGTTTCCCCTTCATGTCAAAGCGGGAGATGCTGTAGGCTGCCAGTACACTGACCGGCATAGTGATCAGCAGCGTGAAAAACACGACTATGGTACTGTTGGAGTAAAACCTCCCAAAATTATACTCTGCGCTGAATATTCTGCTGAAGTTTTCCAGGGTCGGCTGGAAAAACACGCTTAACGAATACACTTCCGATACCGGCTTGAAGGCAGTTAAGGTGATCCAAAAAATAGGCAGAAACAAAAACGTTACGACGAGCAATACGCCAATGGTTTCCACTACACCCAGCGTTATTTTTCGTTTGTGCAGTGCTTTGGCTTTCTTCTCTTCCGTAGCAGGTGCCGCTGTAGTATTCATTAGTTCCACTCGCCTCCTTTCACGAGTTTCCTCATGTAAATAAGAACGAAGCCGATCGTTATAATGGCGAGAATGTAGCCAAGAGCCGCTCCGTAACCCATGTCATAATACCTGAAGGACGTATTATAGATGAGGAAGTTCAAAACTTCGGTGGAATTCCCCGGTCCCCCGCTGGTTAGTGTGACAATGGGGTCAAACTGTTTCAGGGCAAACATCGTCATCAGAATAGAGGCGATCAAAATGATCGGCTGCAGCATGGGCAGGGTGATACGGAAAAGCGTCTGAAAAGCGGAAGCTCCGTCGATTTTTGCTGCTTCAAATACTTCTCCTGGCATGCCCATTAATCCGCTGATAAACATGAGACTCATGAACGGCAGCCATATCCAGACAGCAACGGAAATTAGTGCGGCCATTGCCGTAGAAGGGTTGCCGAGCCAGACGACATCTGACAGCGGCGGAACCAAAAATCCGACAATCCGGTCAAACAGCCCGTAATCCGGGTTCAGCATAAACCGCCAGGAATACCCTACCAGCGCCGGACTTAAAGCAAAAGGAATGATCAGCACAGCCCGCAAAAACGATAAATGCTTTTTTTCTTTACTCAGCAGCATACCTACAGCTATTGCGGCTGCAATGGTGATAAAAACAGTGCTTATGGTGAATATTAGTGTCACTATGACGCTGTTCCAGAAATTTCCGTCCGACATTGCCTGAAGATAATTATCAAACCCTACAAAGGGGCCGGTTTCAAGCGTTTCGGTTAAATCCCATTCATGGAGACTGATCCAGAGTGAACGGACCAGCGGGAACACGGTAATCGTTCCAACGATTAAAAGTGCAGGGGCGAGCAGTATATATTTAAAATACTTATTGGTCATGCCTTTATCCTCCTCTTTGAGGCCGATGCCGATAAAACATTGTTAGGGAGCCCCCTTCACCGTAAGGGGGCTGAATGGTTTTATTCGTAATATCCTTCTTCATCCAACAATTGTTCTACTTCCGCAGCCGCTTCATTCGTCGTTTGTTCTACCGGAGCTCCGGCTGCCATGTCTGAGATGGCACTGCTGATAATGTTTGAGACTTCAGGCCACTCCGGAATTTTTGGAAGTGTCTGGGCGTTTCCAAACGCTTCTCCGCCTACTTTGAACAAATCGTCGCCCGCTTCATTTAATTCTTCGTCATTAAAATTCTCCGTCTGGGAAATGTCGGTGGAGAATTGATCAGACGGCGAGTCTCCATTCAATGCATCCAGGACGATCTCTTTTTCGTTTTCCGGCTCGCTTACCCATTTCATGAATTCCCAGGCGGCTTCTTTATTCTCTGAATCCTTCATCATGCCCAGTGGGAAAGTAGAAATATTTGCGGTGCTGCCTTTTCCTTCCCAGCCGGGTACAGTAGTAAAGCCGACATTACCCTGAACTTCCTCGTCTGCTGAATCACTCAGGTTAAAGTCGGAATATACCCACCACCAGCCGACCCACATGGCGGAATTTCCCTGTTTAAAGTCAGTTCGTGCATCCTGCTCCCCAAAGGAAACAGAACCCGGGGAGGCAATTTCATCTTCCACTAACAGGTCAACGTACCTCTGGGTCGCTTCGATACCTTCCTCAGAGTTAAACACCGGCTTCATATCCTCGTCGAAAATATCGGCTCCGTTGCTCCACAAGTAAGAGGTCCACATGTACATGTTCTGCCCGTTGTTTCCGCCCTGGTAATAAGGGGAAATTGCTGACATTTCTGTATTTTCTGTAATTTCTTTACCTGCTTCCTCTAATTCCGTCCATGTCTCCGGTGGATCGATACCTAAATCCTCAAAAACATCCTTACGGTAAAACATCAATTGCGCGTTTGCCCGGACCGGCAGACTGTGTACCTCATCGTCAAATGTGGATAAATTTAACGATGATTCCGGAAAGCGGTCAAAATTATAGTCGTCCTCGGCAGCGTACTCATCTAACGGCTCCAGAAACTGCTGCACGGACGGTCCCATCGTGTCCAGGTACGTGACCAGGTCAAAGGTGCCCTCTCCCGAAATACCTTCAGTAGTAATGCGGTCAAGCAGATTATTGTAAGGCACCCCGATGAATTCTACTTCGATGCCCGTTTCTTCCGTGAATTCTTCACTTCTCGCTTCCCATGCATTAAACTGGCCGATATCTCCTTCGGTAACTGCTACAGTGACTGTCTCCCCTTCTAAATCTTCATCCCCTGAAGAATTACCGCAGCCGCTAAGCGCCAGTGACGAAACCAATGTTCCGGACAGTAGTAACAGTGATGGCTTTTTATACATTTTTATACCCCCTATTTTTTATGCCTGCAAGCTGTAAACCAATTTCACTGCTGATTCTGCAGCATTATTTGCCGGCAGTTGCACATTGCTTGTTTCTCTGCTCATAAAACGGTGTTAAAAACAAACGTTCATATTCTTCAGCAAGCTGCAGCACGGTTTTCTCCTGATGCCAGCCTCCAACTAATTGAATCCCCACTGGCAGCTGACCGCCCGAAAGGCCGCCGGGCATGGACAGAGCCGGATGCCCTGTAATGTCGAACGGGCACGTGTATCTGATCATTGCTTCGTTTATATGCTCCCCGTCCAAAACCTGGTTTTCTCCCAGACGCGGCGGGGTAACAGGAAGAGTAGGAGTTACTAAAATATCCATCTGTGTAAATAGTTTGGAAAGTTTGAGTGTCATTTCTTCCTTCTGTTTAAGAGCTTCCAAATATTCTAACGCCGAAGCTTTTTCTCCCCGTGCAAACGTGGGGCCGATATCTTCTGCGTAATCTTCAAGGGATGCTTTTCCCTGATGTACAAGTGTAACCTCCGGTGCGGCAATTTTCCGGGCCAGCTCAATGGAGCTGTTGAAGAAAGCCGTGTCCACTTCTATTAGCTCGGCTCCCATTGAACGACAGTTTCCTAAAAACTGGTCGTACACCTTCTGCACCTCCGCACTAAGGTTTTCATTAAAGTACTGCTTGGGCACGCCCAGCTTCAGTGGTCTTCCAATATTATTTGAATAACCCGAAGCTTTTTTTTGCATGCCGTGAAGCAGCAGTGGGATGTCTGATACATAATTAGCCATTGGTCCTGCATGATCCATCGAAGTGGATAACGGAAAAATGCCTTCGTTGCTGATGAGCCCATACGTCGGCTTTAACCCGGTGATTCCTGTACATGAGGACGGTATTCTGATGGACCCTGCGGTGTCCGTGCCAACGGAACCGCAGCAAAAGCCGGCAGCTACAGCCGCCGCCGAGCCGCCGCTGGACCCGCCTACCATATAGTCCTCATGCCACGGATTGAGAACGTCCCCGTAAAAGGGATTTTTTGATGTAATCCCAAACGCATACTCATGTAAATTGTTCTTCCCCAAAGTAATGGCCCCGCGGCTTTTTAGATTCGTTACCACTGCAGCGTCTTCACTGGGAACGTAATCCCTGTCAATCCAGGATCCGTTGGTCGTTTTTGTTCCTTTTGTATTAATAATGTCTTTGTAGGACACAGGAATTCCCGCCAGCTTGCTTTCGAAATGGCCCTTATTAAATTCTTCAGTTATGTTTTTTGCTTCAAGTACTGCTTCTTCTTCTGTTATGGAAATAAAGGAATGAAGTTCGCTGTCCCGGGCTTTTATTTTTCGCAGGCAGTCCGTAACTATTTCCGCAGGAGAAAACCATTTATGATGATATCCTTCGTGCAGCTTGCGGATGGAATTCATGATACCTCCCTCCAATGATTGTTATGAAACACCGGTAAAGTTACCGTCCTCAGAGGAAAACTGGTTGTCGCCGCCCTCATTATCTTCGTCCATTTGAGCATAGATCTGGCGCAGCACTTCCATGCCGTCAAACAGCATCCATTCCTCCTGAATCTTTTTGTTGCGGACTTTGAAATGATTCATCCCGTTGATTTCCACCGCTTTTCCGCTTGGTGAACCGAAATAGCCAATACCGCCATGTACACCTTGAATTCTCCAGCGCACAGCTACATCCCAATCGTCATCCGAGCCTTTTTTGTTGCACGTCACACGGTCAAGCAGCACCTTGGCATTCGGTACAGAGGCAAACAGGTTAATGAACATGCCCTGGATTTCACTATGTCCGACCATGTCTTTATTGCATACATAATGAATCACGGCATTGCTTTCGTAAAAATTCTTTACATAATTAAACGACCGGCGCTCCCACACTTTGTTGAACATTTCGAGTATAAAATCACCAATTTCAAATTCTTCGTGCTGCGGGATATACTCTTTTGGCGGAAGCCCTTCCTCTGCCGACTGGGACAGGCTGAACTGCAGGTTAGGAGCCAGCTGCTTTGTCTGCTTCGCGGTACGCTTAGCTATTTCCAACGGATCATAGCCGAGCTGCTGCACGAGGTGGTGCGTATCCATCACGAGCCATTCTTCATATATTTTGTTTTCATGAATCAGGCAGTCGGCGGTTGTCCGGAAAACGACTCTTTTCCCTGTTGCAGGACCATAAAGGGTGTCACCAATATTAGTCGCTACGGACCTGCCGCGGTGGGAAGTGAAAAAGCCTTCTTCATCATTGCCGGACCATACAATGCTCCACCCGAGGCCTGTACGGTCTGGAAAAGCCTGCAGGGTTTGCAGCGTCCCCGAGATTACTTCGTTAACGCCGTGGCTGTTAATGAGTCCGCGGTGGATCTGCACGCCGTGACTGTACGTATCATAAATAAGTCCAATGTCCTTCTCCTTCCAGATCTGACGGGTAATCCGTACAATATAGTCGACGATATTGTGGTAATCCCCGTAGCCCTTCATCGATTGCTTTTTGATTTCATGCTCCGGGATACGCAGATAATCCTCATCATCCCGGGCGTCCATCGCGTTTACTTCACTGCCGTCAGCGTAATGTACTAGATGCTTATAAACGGTAGCCTTTCCGCCTTTTGTTTCTGCCTTCGGGCTTTGTGTCACTTCCTGGACCGGTTCTCCGTTTCCGGCTGTCAGAGCCTCTTCCTGTTTCTTACCTGTTTTGGCTGCATTCTTGTTTTCCATAAAATACCCTCCTGAGCATTGGTTGTGTCCCGCTTGCCTATAGACTCTCGTCTACGTAATTCTTCTATTATATATTTTTTCACTCTCCCATTTTCAATTTTTCTGCCATTTCTTTTTCTCTTTCCTTAAAATCCTCCGGCGGCACCATTTTGCCTTTTTCGTCCGCATTAAACCCGTATTGGGCTGCTTGTTTCATCACGTCGGGCGCCCAGTAAGGATCCTTTCCTTCAAACACTTCATGCTGCTCGAGCACCGCAAACAGCCACGCGTCCTCATCGCTCACATTTTCCAGACCGCGATACAGCCCCTTCGGCAGTGTGATTAAATCCCATGCTTCCAAAATAGCTTCGCCTTCAATCTCGTCCGGACCTTCTCCCCAATAAAAGCGCCATTTTCCACTCAGCGGCATGAACGATTCAATATAATCGTGCGTATGAAAAGCCGGGCCGTTTCCGGGCGGAGCCTTGACCATTCCAATCTGGAAGCCATGCGGCTCGGTAATGATCGGGTTGTATTCAGGATTTTCGCTTGCCGTGTCCCCGATCACCGCGTAATTAATCCGGTTGTGGCCCGGAATGATGCTGTCGATAAACATCAACGGAATACCCTGCGATTTCATGTCCTTAAATCGTACAATTCGATCCTTCATTTGTTCATTAATGCTTTTTGTCGAGTTTTCATTCATGTACTAGTCCTCCTAAGACGATTGTTTTATTGTGTATTATCAGAAGCTCTCACCAGACGGTCCAGCCGCCATCGACGACGATCGTCTGGCCGGTAACCATATCGGAGGAAGCCGAGCTGAGAAATGCCACCGCTCCGAATAAGTCTTCAGGCCGGGCCAGTCTGCCAAGCGGAATTCTTGCAAGCACTTCCTCTTTAAATTCTGTATCCTCAAACATTTTTTCTGTCATTGGTGTTTCAATAAAGGTCGGAGCTACAGCATTAACATTGATGCCGTAAGAAGCCCACTCAATTGCCAGCGATTTGGTCAGCTGCGTAATTCCTCCCTTGCTTGAGCTGTAGGCTGTGCGGTTGTAATACCCTACAAAAGCCATCTGGGAGGACATATTAATAATCTTTCCGCGCCCCGCTTCACGCATCCATTTTCCAGCAGCCTGACAGGCAAAAAAGACGCTTTTTAAATTAATGTCGTGGATACGGTCCCATTGCTCCTCCGTGACCTCTTCTGCCGGGGCCGGGATATTCGTGCCGGCGTTGTTCAGGAGCACATCGATCCGGCCAAACCTTTTGTAAATACTTCCGAACAGCTCATCCAGGTGTTCGATGTCGGTTAAATCAAACGGAAATGAGTCAGCCGACCGGCCTTTCTCCTGAATAATCCGGGCCGTTTCCTGTAAAGCCTGCTCATCCCGTGCTACCAGGGCTACGCCGGCGCCGGCCTCAGCCAGCATAACCGCTATTTCCCTGCCTATGCCTTTATTAGCACCAGTAACGACGATGGTTTTCCCTTCTAAAGAGAATAGATTAGAGCTGATGGCTTTTCCTCCTTTTTGTATACGTATTCAAAAACAGTTAAAAATTTTATGAATACGTATACAATAACAGGCAGCATTTTATTTGTAAACGCTTTCTTTGTTTTTTTTATTATTTACGTGGTGCTCCGCTCAATTAAAATTGGCTCAATAACCTCGTCCGTATAGGCTTCCTGCTTTTCCCCGGATGCCAGTAAATTAATTAATTTTTCCACTGCCAAAAGCGACATACGTTCATGCTGCTGGGAAATAGTCGTTAAATCTATTAAAGGATTAGCCGCAAGGTTGATATTGTCAAAGCCAATAACTGCCAGATCACCCGGCACATCCAGATCCATCGTTTTACAGCTCTCCATAATGGCCAGCGCCATCTGGTCTGAAGCAGCAAATACAGCTGTTGCCGGGTCCGGGCCTTTCATTATTTCTTTTATATAATCCGAAATCGCTGTATGCTCCAAATCCCCAACGTAAACGAGCGCTGGATCATAGGGAATGCTATGTTCTTCAAGCTTATTTTCATAGCCAATATTTCTTTCATAAAGCGTCGAATACTTTGTTAACAGCGTCGCAAACCCTATCCGCTTATGACCTTTGCCGATCAAATGCTCCATCGCCATGTGAGCGCCCTTAACGTTGTCGAGTACGAAGGAATGACCCTTTTCTGAATACGTTTTTGTATTATACAAAACGACAGGGGTATCCGAGCTGTAAAGCCGGTTGATTTCTTCTTCATATCTTTCCACCGATCCGACAATGATCCCTTCCACACGCTTTCCGATCAGCGTATCTATCGCTGTTTTTAAATTGTCACTGCTGTGATTGGTATCTGTTAATATGACGTCGTAGCCTTTTTTTCTGGCTTCGGTGATAATAATTTTCGCGGTTTCCGCAAAAAAGGTATTCGCTATGTCCCCGACAATTAAACCAATCGTTCCGGTTTTTCGTTTGTTTAAACTTCTCGCGACTTCATCCGGCGTAAAGCCCATTTCGTCTATCGCACTTAACACCTTCTGCCGTGTGGCTTCCTTGATATAAGGATAGTTGTTAATTACTCTTGAAACCGTTGCCTGGGACACGCCTGCTTTTTTGGCTACATCGTTGGACGTCACAGTTAACTTCATTACTTACCAATCACCTTTTCATGTTCCCGAAATTAGTTGAATGCGTATTCAACTAATTTTAAATTAGCACATTTATCCATATACTTCAATTTTTGTGCCGCGTTCAATCGGTGGCGCTGTATCTCTGCACACGTAATGAAGCCTGGGCTTTATGACCTTTGAAGCCTTCAAGCTCGCACAGCCGTTCGGCGTATCTGCCTATTTCTACACTAGCTTCCTTCGTCACACGCTGATACGTGCAGTTTTTCAAAAACTTGCCTACCCATAAGCCGCCCGTATATTTTGCCGCCTGCTTGGTCGGAAGTGTGTGGTTGGTTCCAATTACCTTGTCCCCGTACGCTACATTCGTTTCAGGCCCGAGAAAGAGTGCACCGTAGTTTGTCATGTTTTCCAGAAAATAATCCGGATTGCTCGTGAGAACCTCTACGTGTTCATAGGCAAGCTTATCTGCTTCCTGAACCGCTTCCTCCACATCTTCTACTACGATAATTGAACCATTGTCCTGCCACGCCTGCTCTGCGACTTCCGCTGTCGGGAGTGTTTTTAACTGACGGGCAATCTCCTCCTCCAACGACTCGGCAAGCGATTGGGACGTGGTAATAAGAGCGCCCGGAGACGTCGGTCCATGCTCTGCCTGGCCGAGAATATCGGTGGCCACCATTTCCACATCGGCTGTTTCATCAGCAATGACAAGCGTTTCGGTCGGGCCTGCAAATAAATCAATGCCCACTCTGCCGTACAGCTGCCGCTTTGCTTCCGCCACAAAAGCGTTTCCCGGACCGACGATCATATCCACCGGCTGAATCGTTTCCGTTCCGACAGCCATGGCGGTCATTGCCTGGACTCCTCCCAGCAGATAGATTTCATCGGCTCCAGCCATATGCATAGCTGCCACCGTAGCTGCCGGTATTTCTCCATTACTCGGAGGCGTGCAGGCGATCACTCTTTCAACCCCGGCTACCTTCGCTGTCACAATACTCATATGGGAAGAAGCCACCATCGGATAGCGTCCGCCCGGAATATAGCAGCCTACGCTGTTCACAGGGATGTTTTTATGCCCTAAAATAACGCCGGGACGTGTTTCCACTTCAATATCCTGAATCGACTCCCGCTGATGCCTTGCGAAATTTTGAATTTGTGCCTGCGCAAAGGTAATATCGTCAATTACCTGCTGAGGGAGCTCATTGATTACCTGCTGAATGGTTTCCGGCGATAGACGGAACGCTTCCGGCGACCATTTGTCGAATTTTTCGGAGAGCTCCCGGACCGCTTCATCTCCCCGCTTTTCTACGTCATGAATGATCCCCTGCACCGCCTGCTGAACCTTCGTGTCCGCCTCCTGCTTTTCCTGATCGCTTTTACCTCTTTTCAAATAAGTGGGCATCAAGCATCCTCCTTTATTTTTGAATACGTATTCAATATAAACTAAACCACCTATTTTGTAAACGCTTTATTAAATAATCCGGCTGCTTTTCAAAAAAATACGGCACCTGTTTATCAAGAACAGGCACCGTACGATTAAAAATTAACCCCATACTTTTATTTCATTTTTGCCGGCCTGCAGCTGACCGATCGGCCCCGGGACGTCTGCGCCGTCTTTTTGTTCTCCGAAAAAGTCGGTGTCTATCCGCAGCCTGCTTCCGTCCGGATTTTCAAAATCTGCATCCACGATGCGCGCCCGCTCCAGATTGCCCGTATGCATTATCTCCCCGCGCATTTGCTCAAATCCCTCTGGCAGCTCACAGGACAGATACACTCCGTCCCCTTTTTCGATGATCGTAAGCTGGGGGTCAAAGGATTCTTTGGTGAATGCCTCATTTTCTCCTTCAAACGGAACCGCCCCGTTAAAGTAGGCGTTATGATTAATATAGACCGGCTGCTCGATACTATGGAATGCTTCATGGTCGCCGCCTACCTGGTCAACAGCTTCGATGTACTCCTCAAGCGATGCCGTATATCCGTTAAAATGGGAGGTTCCTACATTATCCAGGTCCGGTTTTCCCACAAACATGTTATTGTAAAAGCGGTCATCCCCGCCGTAGGTAGCCGCAAATCCTGCCACCTCCGTGCTGTGGGGCACGTGATACGGTGTTGCCCGGTCCAGCATTTTTTTGTGAACCATCCTGCCCGCAATCAGATTGTTAACGTAGGCTCCGCCCTGCGCATGATTATCCAGCGCGTAGTCTGCTGTTAAAATATTATGGTCCACCACGTACGGCCCGCTGCTCACTTCTACAAAAAGATCGCGGCTGTTCCTGTAAAATAGATTTTTGCTTACCCTTGTTCCCTGGGTCTGCCAGTCGAGCCATACCCCAAGCGAGCAGTCATGGATGTGGTTGCTGTGAATCTGGACATCAATTGCTGCGTGCAGTTTAATTCCGGCAATTTCGTGACCGAAAAATTCCCGCTTTAATGCGATGTTATAAATGTGGTTATGATAGATTTCGCTGAACACGCAGCCCAGATGACCGACCACCCCGTTTTGGCCGCAATCGTAAATGGTGTTATTCCGGATAATGTGAGAGCCGATACGCTCCTTGCTCCACCCAATCTGACGGGCAAGAAATACAGATTCCAGCTGGTACTGGTAGCCTGGCTTGTCTTTTCTTATCGTCCGGTAGTTATCGCCGTTCGATGCTTCCTTTCCAATACTGATCGCGCTGCATTTGGAATCGTGAATCACGTTGTTTTCAATAATCCATCCTTTGCTCCAGTTCGGTCCGATCAACCCCGGCTGATCCGCTGTCGGAGGGGTCCACGGCGTTGCTGCCTGTGCCATTTCAAACCCCTGCACCGTAATATAGTTGAGCCCCGTCTCTTCCGGGTAAAAGCAGGCCTTCCGCACGTTGATTTCCACCAGCTCTTTATTCGGATCAGCTCCCTGGAAATTGGCGAAAATCGTCGTATGGCTGCTGTCTGCTTCCGTATACCAGCGGTACGTGGTCTGCTCCGGGCGATGAACAGGAACAATCGTTTTTGTCCAGTGGTCCAGAACCTCGGTCTGCTTTTCCGGATTTATCACTTCGGCGAAGGTTTCAGCTTCGTAAAAGGACATTCCGTTTAAATATACATCTCCCAAGTGCCTGCCTGGGTTGTGTACGATCCAGTCCCCGAATATTTTTTCTGTAAACGGATTGTAGTCGCCAAATAACGTGTTTGGAATAACTGCCTTCCAGACCGTTCCTTCCACCTGTTCCCAGTAGTCAATTTGTTCCGAACCTTTAATCACTGCTTTTTCTCCGGGAGCAGCGGTATATGTAATTCTTCGATCCTCACTCCGGCCTCCATTTTTCGGCCTCACCCATTCTCTGTATTCACCTTCATGCACTACTACGGTATCGCCTGCAGAGGCTGTCGAAGCCGCTTTATTAATTGTTAAAAATGGGTTTTCCCGTGTACCGTTACTGCTGTCAGAGCCGTTTTTTGCTACATGATATTCAACTGCCATAAAGCTTCCCCCTTTTATCAATCTATTTTTATTATAGGCAGGAAGCTTCTTATGCTTCTATTCAAAAAATAG
Source organism: Marinococcus sp. LNHM5E3-2.1 (assembly GCF_056034365.1). Taxonomy (NCBI): domain Bacteria; kingdom Bacillati; phylum Bacillota; class Bacilli; order Caryophanales; family Bacillaceae; genus Marinococcus; species Marinococcus sp. LNHM5E3-2.1. The sequence continues at coordinate 39,377 of NZ_JBQLIB010000004.1, read as the reverse complement.
TATAATATAAGACAATATTAGTGTTTATGAAAGGGGGAACCGGCTATGGTCTTTTTTGAGCCTCACGGAGTCGAAGAGCAGGAATCATTTCAGAGCGTTACCTTGACTAATTTCAGCTTCCCGCTTCACTTTCACCGTGCCTACGAACTGATCATCGTGCATAAAGGACAGGTGCGGGTCACCATTGACCAGAAGGAGTATCTTCTGCAGCAAAACGAAGCGGTTTTTATTTTTAATAATCAGATGCATGAATTTACAACGGTCGGGCATTCCGCTATCACCATCATCATTTTTTCCCCTGAATTGATTGGCCGTTTCTTTATGGATTATAAAGGCTTTATTCCCGTCAATAATACGTTTTCTCTCTCACCGGACGTGCAGCTGCCGTCCCGGGGCTCCGTCTACAGGCAGAAAAGCTTTTTGTACGGCATATGCAGTACATTAGAGGAAAATACCGATTTCAAGCCCGTACAGTATTCCGCGAAAACAAAAATACTTCATCAAATGCTCCTGTATGTGGATAATAATTACGCCGCCGAATGTACGTTAAAAGCGGTGGCTGAACATTTGCAGTATGACTATCCCTACCTGTCCAAGCTGTTTGTTCACATGGCAGGCATGACCTTTACCGAATACTTAAACTATTACCGGATCTCGCGTGCCTGTTATTTACTGAAAAGCAGCCAGAAGCCGATCGGGGAAATTGCTGCAGACTGCGGCTACAGTAGCCTCCGCTCCTTCAACCGGAATTTCCAAGCCTTCGTGCGCGATTCCCCACGCAGTTTTCGGGAGCTTTCCTCCCAGCAGGCTTAATTACCGGCGGAGGATTTCGTGATTCGGAGAAGCGAATTCGCCTTTCTTTGAAATTCATACGAAACGGAAACCTCTTCCACCCTATGGCCCTCCGTTGTTAAATATTCAATCACTTCATCCAGGTGTTCGTACCGGTCGCCCTTCAGATCCACCATTGGAAAAATACGCACTTCCTCTTTTGCCACTCTCAGCAATTCTGTAAGCGTGGCGATATGAAAGTCATAGCTCAGACGGTCGGCGTACATAAACAGGAAATGGGCGGATAAAACCATATCGAAGGCACTATCCTTAAAGGGAAGCGCCGGAAGTTCCGCTGGCACATACCGGCCGCCTGAATGATACATATCTTCCGCACAGTCGTGCAGCGCCTGTTTGCGTCTGCTTTTTAAATCTTCAACACTACGAATGTACGCCCATTTGTAATTATCTTCGGCCTTCGTTATGTGTGCCGCCGCGTGCTCAATATCCTGCAGCCCTTTTTGTTTCAGGTCTTCGCCCCGGTGGTCGTACGCAATATCACAGGCTGTCACATCTGCCCCCAGACTGTTTCCAATAGCCGTAAACGAACAGGCCCCGGCTGGGCAATCAAGAATGCTCCTTCCCTGGATTTTTGCTTTGGAAAGTGCAAACATATCCAGGTATTCGTCAAATGTGCGCCCGATAAAAACAATACGATCCAAATCAAGCTTCGTCTTCTTCTCTTCTCTGCTCAACTCTGCTCACCTCAAATAAAAAAGATTACCCTCACGGTAGCATATGTTCTGCTACCAGGGTAATCCTTACTGGAAAAATAATCTATTTTTCAACCGTTATTTTACAGGCTGTTAAGCTAATGATCCTCCGTCAACAACCATCTCGTCCCCGGTGACAAACCGGGATTCATCAGAAGCATAGTACAGGGCGGCATAGGCAATATCCACCGCTTCCCCGTGGTGAGGCGGAAGAGGCACAACGTCCTGATTATCCTGCGAAATGGTTTTCTGCCGCTCTCCCATGATAGGTGTTCTGATCGGCCCGGGATGAATGCTGTTTGCCCGGATGTTTTCTTCAGCAAAGTGCGCGGCCACGTGCGTCGTCATCGAACGGACCGCTCCTTTTGCTGCGCTGTAGGCTGTACCGTTGCCGCCGGCCGCTCCGGATCCGGTCAGTGCAGCCATCGAGGCTATATTAATAATAGAGCCCTGCCCGGCCTTCTGCATTTCCGGAATAACCTCGCGCATGCCAAGAAAGTAGCCTGTCGAATCCACGTTCATGACTTTATTCCATTCTTCAAGAGAAGTATCCAGAATCTTGCTCGGATAATGGATGCCTGCGTTGTTTACCAGGATATCCACCTGGCCGTAGGCGTCCACCGCCTGTTGGACCGCTTTTTTCCAATTTTCCTCTGAGGTGGTATCCAGTTCAAAGGCGGTGATGTCTGCCCCTTCGTCCTGTATTTTCTTTACTTCCTCCTGCAGCAGGTCGAGCTGAACGTCAGCTGCTATCACCTTCGCTCCCTCTTCTGCAAACAGTCTGGCAGTGCCGAGGCCAATCCCACCGGCTGCCCCGGTCACAATCGCAACTTTGTTTTGTAAACGTGCCAATCTATTTCCTCCTTCAATGATTCAGACTCATCCGTTTTCTCTCGTACAAATACCCATTATGGAGAGCAGGTAATCAAGGCCCCTTTAAATGGTATACTTTAGACAAATCTGTAAAGCCTTAAGGAGGGATTCATATGGACGCGAAAAATAATTCATCTCAACACCTTGCATCAAAACAGAAGAAAGACATACTGGCCATACTCGAAGACCGTTTCGGGCAGCACATGCACCGCCATGAAGAATTAGCATGGACTTCTGTTTTGGAAAAGCTGGAGGCTGATGACGAAAAACTGTGGTCATTGAACGAGATGGAAGCAACTGGCGGAGAACCGGATGTGATTGGCTATGACCGTGAAGAAAACAAATATTTATTCTGTGATTGCTCAGCAGAAAGCCCTAAGGGTCGCCGCAGCGTCTGCTATGACCGCGAAGCACTAGAAGCAAGAAAGAAATATAAGCCCGAAACAAGCGCTGTCGACATGGCCGACGCTATTGGCATCGAGCTTTTAACCGAAGAGCAGTACCACTCGCTGCAGAAGCTGGAAAAAGTCGATACGAAAACGTCAAGCTGGATTCAGACGCCTGCGGACATAAGAAAACGGGGCGGCGCTTTGTTTGGTGACCACCGCTACGGCCGCACGTTCGTCTACCATAACGGAGCCGAAGCGTACTACGCCGCGAGAGGTTTCCGGGGTATATTGAAAGTATAAAATACTATTGCTCTTCTTCGGCGCTTCCTTTGATCCGGGTGTTTACAATTTGATTGCTGCGTACAAACGTTTCCGATTCAATCATGCTCGGTTTCCCCATAGCGACTCCCTGAATAATGCGAAAGGCGTTCCACCCTTCTTTTACTGGGGGCAACATTTTATGGGCCGTTAAATAAGCGCCTAAGGCTGAGGCAGCTACCCCGGTGGCCGGATCTTCCGGATAGCCGGCTCTCCGGGGAAACTGGCGAGCCTGCACGTATTTTTCATTTTGTTGTGAAATAGCGAAAGGATAAAATCCTGTCGTGTTGAACTCGTCACATAAATCCCAAAGATATTCAAAATCAGGATGAATCGCGTTCAATGTATCTACGCTTTTTAAAGGGATAATCAATTTATACCGGGATGTGGAAACGGACTGAACCGGCCCTTCCGCCAATTCTTCTATTCCAATATTCAGTGCCCTGCCTATTTCTTTTTTCGACGGCACGGTGTTCAGAAATTCGGGCGGGAACTGTTCGACACTTATCTCCAGCTTCGAATCACGCTTTGTCCATTCTACATTCACAGGGCCAAGCCTGGTCTCCACAATGACCGGGGAATGGCTAATGACTCCTTTGTTAACTAAAACCGTGATGCTCCCTATAGTGGCATGAACGCACATCTCCATCTCATGGGAGGGGACAAAAAAACGAAGCTTAAGATCGCAGTCCGGGCGGGTTGAAGATATGACGAAGGCTGACTCATGCTTAAACTCTTTCGTCATCTGCTGCATTGTCTCTGTGGAGAGGTGATCCGCGTTTAATACGACCGGGCACGGGTTGCCTCCTCCATTTTCTAAAGAAAACACTGTGGTGTGCACAACCTGATAGCTCACTTTTCTCCCTCATTTCGTTAGCCTTCAGGCTTATTATAGCATTTAGTACATATTTAAAACTGTTGTTTCTCTCCGGACTTTTATGCTTACTTATTAAACTTCTGTTGAATTTGCATCATCATCATAAACCTTGCCACCTCTCCGCCATTCGCCGCTGCCGCTATCAGCTGGCTCCCAAAGTTGTCCTTGGATTCTCCAGCCACATACAGCCCTTTAACGGAGGTTTCTCCGAATTGACCGACCACAAATCGGCTGTTTTCATCCCGTTCCACGTCCAGACCGCTTAAAAATTCATAATTGGTGTTCCAGTGCACGTACGTAAAAGCACCCTCCACGTCCACCGTTTCCCCGTTGGCCATTCTGATCGTCTGTAGCTGTCCCTTCTCTCCAGACATTTCGGCGATTTTCCCCAAATGATAAGGGATATTTTTATCCTCAAGCATCTTTATGTTTTCCGCCATCAAACTGTCATGGCCATCAGTGAATACTTCGAGTTTGTCTGTCCAGTTGGAGAGAAGTGTAACCATATGCATGACCGATTCATACGGATTGATAACGGCAAGCTTTTTGTTTCTCATTTCCCAGCCGTCACACCACGGGCAGTAAAAGACGCTTTGCCCGTAATAGCTTTCGATATTTTTAATGGCCGGCAGCTGTTCGATTAAGCCGGAGGCGATCAGCACCTGCTTTGATTGAAACTGCTCCGTAGACGTTTGGACGATTAAGCCGTCATTATGCTGTTGTATTGTAGTCACTCTATCCTTTAACAGCGTATTTCCCTCGTACTTCAGCACGTCTTCTCTGGCCCGCTTCCGGAACGTCTGCGGGGTCACTCTGTCCTGTGTTAAATAGGAATGCGTTTCATGCGTTACGATGTTTCTCGGCTTATCCTCATCAATAATCAGCGCCTGCTTTAAACCCCTTCCAAAATACAGGGCCGCACTCAATCCCGCCGGGCCTCCACCAATAATAATCACATCATAAATCATTTTAAAACTCCTTCCTGTATATTAAAGATTCTTATTATCCATAATTATAATAAAGTAAAAGGATTTGCTACACCGTCAAATCCTTCAGCTTTTTGTTTTTTAACGTGCTGATTAAATTGTCCTGCGCTTCCATCATGGCCGCCTGAATTCTGCATTCATTTCCGTGATCAAAGCTGTCCTCAAACAGCGTCTGCACGCCGTCGATCGCAACTACAATATCGTACACGCTCACGTTTTCCCAGTTCTTCTGCAGCCGGTAGCCGCCCTTGGCACCGCTCGTGGAAGTAATGTAATTTGCCTTTACGATACGCGTTAACACTTTGGATAGGTACGTCGTAGAGACATTCAGCGCTACAGACAGATCCTGTACCGGAATTTTCACCGTATCCCCGTCACGATGAATCATATACACCAGCGCATGCAGCGCATAATCCGTGGCTTTTGAAAATTTCATACCGCTTTTCACTTCCAATTAAAGATATTATAAATCTATTATATACTTGTATGGTTTAATTCGCAAGCTTAAATGCTAATCCAAATAAAAAGACTGATGACAGAGAATGATCTCCGGCATCAGTCCTTAAACTTTCGGGGGCCTGCCCCCTTTGATTCTTATAACAGGTTAAGCTACTGTTACATCCACTTCAATGTTACCACGTGTCGCTTTTGAGTACGGGCAGTTTTCGTGAGCGCCTTCGGCGAGTTCTTTTGCCTGCTCTTCCGAAACGCCTTCCACATGAACCGACAGCTGCACGGCCAGACCGAACCCGCCTTCGTCCTCTTTGCCAATGGAGACATTAGCAGTGATTTCCGTATGGTCCGGCTTGATTTTTTTCTGACGGGCGACCATGTTCAGGGCGCTTTCAAAGCAGGCCGCATAGCCGGCAGCGAAAAGCTGCTCAGGGTTTGTGCCCGGCTCGCCGCTTCCACCGAGCTCTTTCGGTGTACGAACGTCCAGGTTTAAATTACCGTCCTCTGAAGTGACACGGCCGTCGCGTCCTCCGACAGCGGTAGCGGTAGTTGTATAAATTGGCTGCATGTTAATTCTCTCCTTTTTGAATATGTTCCGTAATTTGGTGCAGCTGACGAAGCAGCTGCTTCGCACCTTCCTCATCAATCCCCAGCCGGGTGCCGAGGCGCGCAGGCAGACACGCTGCGTCGCGTTTTAATTCTCTTCCCTTCCCGGTGAGATGAACAAGCACGATTCGTTCATCCTCCGGAGAGCGCTCCCTTGTTACCAGGCCGGCGCCCTCCATCCGTTTGACCATTGGGGTCAGCGTCCCGGAATCAAGGTACAGCTTCTCGCCAATGGCTTTCACGGACTGATGATCCTCCTCCCAAAGGACAAGCATCATCAAATACTGTGAGAAGGTGAGCCCGAGCGGCTCCAGCTCCTCGCGATACATTTTTGATATTTCCTTGGAACAGGCATAAACAGCAAAGCACAGCTGATGATCGAGCGATAATGGTGAATCATTCATGCGGATGGCCATCCTTTACATTTGATTGTGCACAATCAAATAGTACACAATATTATACTGAAGCACAAACAATGTGCTTATATCATTCGGGCAATCGGGCTCTTACCCCTCCGGATTTTCGGGAAAAGAATAGGAGTTCAGCATACAATTGACCGTATAGAAAAACGAAATCATATAGGAGGAAAATATGAAATATGACATAGTTGTCATCGGCGCCGGACACAACGGCCTCGCCGCCGCCATTCAGCTCGCCAAACAGGGAAAGCAGGTACTCGTCCTCGAGAAGGAACCCCGGCCCGGAGGAGCGGCTAAATCCGGCGAAGTAGCTGCTCCCGGCTTTATTCATGATTTATTCTCCATGAACATCAGCTTGTTTTTAAAGTCCCGATTTTATATGGAAAATCAGCAGGAGCTTGCCGCGAACGGCTTTACCCCGGTCTACAGTCCCCACCCGTATGCAAGTGTTTTTCCGGACGGAGGCGGGCTCGCAATTGATACAGAGGCGGAAAAAACGCGCCAGAATCTCGCCAGCCATTCCCCCGCTGATGCGGAGGCCTGGAAAGAATTTGATGCCCTATACGATCAGGTAGCTCCTTATTTGTACAAACTGATGCAGCGGGAGCTCCCTTCTCTCCGAGCCGGGCTTGTCGTGTTCAGGGCACTTCTGGACTTAAAAATAAAAACCGCCCTGAGGGTTTCAAGTCAGCTTGCCAAGTCCCCGCGGCAGTTTGTCGACTCCTGGTTTGAAAACGATAAAGTTAAGTCGCTGGTCGTTCCGTGGGGCTATCAGATGGATTATGCACCTGATATCAGCGGTGGAGCCGCTTTTCCTTTAATAGAAGCCATTGGACATTACCGGGAGGGAATTCCATTTGCACGCGGCGGAATTCAAACGATGATTCAGGCAATGGTAACAATGCTCGAAGCGAGAGGTGGCAAGCTGCAAACCAATACCTGGGTGAATGAAGTGCGCGTCGAGGACGGTGAAGCCAGAGGTGTGATCCTGGCCGACGGGACGTATATAGAAGCCGGAGACGTGATTGGCACCGCTACCCCGACCCAAATAGCCGATCATCTGGTCGATGCCAAACATCTTCCAGCATCCTTTGTTTCTAAAGCAAAAAATTATCAATACGGTCCAAAAACGATGGTCATTCACCTGGCGCTGAATGAACCGCTTCGATGGGCAGCCGGCGAAGACATTGCCCAATCTGCTTATGTGCATGTGGGACCGTACGTGGAGGATCTGGCCCGTACCCATACCCAGGCACTGAATGACGTTCTTCCGGACAGCCCCCTGCTGATTGTTGGCCAGCCCAGTGCCGTCGATGCGAGCAGAGCACCGGAAGGAAAGGCAACGGTATGGATCATGGTTCGTTCTCTGCCAGCTCATCCAAAGTATGATGCACTAAATGAAATCGACCCGGGGCCCTGGTCCTCCATCAAAGAGCAATATGCCGACCGGATCATTGATAAACTGGCGGAATATGCACCTGATGTGAAGGACACTATTGAAGGCCGGCACGTCTTTTCACCAGAGGATCTGCCGAAGGAGGATCCTAATCTTGTCGAGGGTGACCATATGGCCGGCAGCCATCAGCTGTTTCAGCATTTTCTTTTCCGCCCTATGGTGGGCTACTCCCGTTATCAAACACCGATCAGCCATTTCTATATGATCGGAGCCTCCACGTGGCCCGGCGGAGGATTAAACGCAGGTTCCGGGTATTTGTTGGGGAAAAAGCTAAAAAGCAGATCCTTTTTTAAATTTTCGCCTTTATGATTGGACCGCTATTGACTATCATTTCATTGCTTTAATAGTTCATTTGGAAAACCTGCAAGAGTTTATCCACTCCAGGGAGGAGATTTATATGAAAGCTATTGTAGCGACAAAATACGGTTCAGCAGAAGTTCTTCAGCTCAAGGAGGTAGAAAAACCTACTCCCAAAAACGATGAAGTACTGATTAAAGTACATGCAACTACGGTAACAGCCGGGGACGGTGAGCTGCGCAAATTTAAAATGCCAATCTTGTTTTGGCTCCCCATGAGAATTTATTTCGGCATATTTAAACCAAGAATTAATATATTGGGACAAGAGCTATCCGGGGAAATTGAATCTGTGGGTAAAGAGGTTACTGAATTTAAAAAGGGAGACTTGGTTTTCGGTTCTACCCAGCTAAGGTTTGGTGCTTATGCCGAGTACGTTTGTTTACCGAGCAAATATGCGATAGCGATTAAACCAGACAACATGAGCTATGAAGAAGCTGCTGTCCTCCCCACTGGCGGCCTAAATGCATTACATTTCATTAGAAAAGCAAATATCCAGCAAGGCCAAAAGGTTCTTATCGTTGGCGCTGCTGGAAGTATAGGTACTTTAGCATTACAAATGGCCAAATCAGCTGGAGCTGAAGTGACTTGTATTGACAGTACGAAGAAATTAGATATGCTCCGCTCCATTGGTGCAGACCATGTTATTGATTACACTCAAGAAGACTTCACTAAAAGCGGTAAGAATTACGATGTAATTATAGACGTGGTTGGGCAATGTCCGTATGCACGAACCGTAAAGTCACTGAGCCAAAATGGACGTTTTATTTTAGGGAATCCAAGTCTTCCAGGGATGCTCAGAGGACTGTGGACTTCAGTGACATCAGACAAGAAAGTTTTATTTGAGTTAGCAGGCTATAAAAAAGAAGACTTATTTTATCTCAAAGAACTTTTTCAGGCCGGAAAGATTAAACCGGTTATAGATAAACTCTATCCATTGAACCAAATGTCAGAGGCACACAGGTATGTTGATCAACAGCATAAAAAAGGGAATATCGTGGTCACAATACCGGAACCGCCTACAGATTAAGACTATTAAGTTCCATAAATGAGTCTATGCAGCTTCTATTTATATAATTTAATGGTTTCCTCTAAGAAGCTTAAATAATTTTCAATATAGCCTAAACCTCCAAACGAATAACAAGCGATCACATCTTTATAGCAAACTTTTAAACTGCCTCCAAATAAGTCACTGGAGGCAGTTTTCAACAATTTTTTAATTTTGCACGATTTTTAACCGATTTTTCTCTATCAATGTCTTTATTTAAAACTAATGTCGGCAATGAGTGTTTCTATAAGATCTTTGCTTTTGATGTGGGATTGTTTTAACGCCTGTGATTGGTTCAAGAGTTTGAATTAATTAAAATTTTTATTGAACTTCGCGGTGACTTCTATCTTTTCTATCAGTCACTAAATCTTCAAACATAGTCGTTGGCAGGCTCTTTGCCCGATATTCTAAAAGATAACGGATTTAAGATTCGGAATGTTGTTACAGCGGATCTTACAACCACCCGGGTTAGGTATGTTCTTTGGAGAAGAGGTAGACCTTTTCGAACTTTCGAAACCATTAGATTGTTTACTCTTCTACATGCGGATCAGCCTGTAGCTTTTCATGAAACAGCACACATAAGTTCAACACTCTTTTATTCGAATTCCGCTGTACCTGCCGTCTGCTTCCCACCGCGTACAGGCTACGATTAATTTCCCAAACTGGGACCCATGGCTAATTTTGACCGGGACGCGTCCTCGGGGGAGTAATCGAAATTAAATGATCATCTTATAATCTAGGATATGTTGTATTTCCTTAGGTATTGAAAAACCCTTTTTAACAATATCCTTTCATGAGTAGTATCTTTAAATGTTGTAAATATGATACGTGAAATTTTACATTGACTTATATGACATGGCCGCTATTATTCTATGCCAACCATGTCATAATTAAAAGCAAGTCATTTATAATTTAATCCAACTTGGTTTCTCTATTTCATAAAAAGAGGTCGAAACAAGTTGTTTGTTCTTCAATTGATAAATTTTTAAATCATCAAGATTAAAATGATTAAATATTACTGTTAGAATAGATTCTCTAAACTTTTCAGGAATATATTCAGATAGGCTGATCATGGCTTGTAAATCTATGTCACTGGGTTGCAAGTTATTAGATAAGTGAGTGTGCCAATCCCCCACGTAATAAAGTTTATGGTCAGATAATCGATTAAGATTATTACAAAATTCAGTAGTTGCTTGACCATCAATGGTTACCGAAGATGAATTCATTATAGCATTTTTCCCAGGATTTGAAGCGTGAGTAATAGTTATCGTATTATTAGAATGGTAACCAACCAATGCACCGCCAACCTCTGCCTCTTCTCCAAAGCAATTTACAGTCTTTCGTATTTGAGCTTTACACTCTTTAGTAATTAAAACCTTATCAATTTCCATTACAAACACCGCAATTTTCTAAAGGGTAGAGGGACAAACGCTCTATGGTGTAATCACGTTGTCCATTTTTATTCTTTTCACTCCATCTAATATAATGAGAATCGTTATCTTCATTAAAAAGTGTATCCATAACAGCTTCAGCTATTAAACCCCCAGCTATATTGATGCTAGCCATGCCTCCAACAAATGTAGGTTGATCACACCCAGGTGCAAATTGCATTTCTTCAATTGGCGCACTTGGGGGAGTAAAGTCTCCAAAAGCTGTATTCCAACATCCCCAACAACCTGAAACATTTGGAATATACTTAAAGATTTCTGTACTCCATGCTCCATTTGTAATTGAACTTATTACCAATGGTTTTTTTTGATCAACACACAACCTATTTAGATAATGTGAAACACTATGTTCGCCAGTAGCATCAACTACAATATGAGAACCATTTATGCATTCTAAGAATTCATTATTTTTTTCTGTAATTTTTGTTTGACCAACACCAAATCTATTAATATTCACTTCCGCGTTAGGAGATAGTTCTTTAATTCTATGCTCTAACCCAAAAACTTTAGATAGAGCAAAGAAGTTTTGACCAACTTGGTGCCTAATACTATTTGATGGCTCATAAACATCATAATCAAAAAGATTAAAGTCACTTACACCCTCTTGGGCCAACGTAGTAGCAACTATCGAACCAATTGAACCTGTCCCGACTATAGTTACTTCCACATCCCGAAGTTTTATGCCACTTGGAGTGCGCATTGCAATATCATCATCACTAACAATAAAACATTGCACCCAATAAAAATTGCCCTGTATTACCTTTAGAGCAACCCAAGCCAATTTTTTATTATCTTTAACACCCCATTCATCTTCAAAAACAAAAAATATAAAATTATTAGGTTTTTTTTCTATCTTGATATTTCTTTTTTTTAACCATTCTAAAACAAGCTTTGTCTCAACAGGTGGAGGGGAATCAACTTTGTACACATTAATGTTATGCACAGTAGATTTATCATACCAAGATTGATATCCTTTATCTGCCGCTACATAATGATCGTCTATACGTAAAGACTTCAGTATTCCGCGTTTAAAATTTTTTAAATCGTATGAAAGTTTTCCTGACATTTTTCCTGGTAAATTTTCAAAGTCTAAATCCCCAAATGGAGAAGGAATTAGTATTCCACCTTCAGAGTAGTTATATTGATTTATTACAGGTTCGGGCACTTCATCGATTTCTAAAGAGCTTTCTTCATAAGATATTGGAGAATAATTTACTATTAAATCTTCTGCTTCTTGTAAAACCTCTCTAGCTGTAAAATTAGCTCTCCATCTTTCCGAAGCAAACCCAAAACAACATAAAACTTTACTTATTTTAGCTTGATGTCTCACTAATATAAGATCATCTTCCACATCGCTTATAATAGTGGGTGGAAAAGAAGGGTAACCAGATGGATATATTATTCTTAGTGGGTAATCGGATATTACAGAAGATTTTCCTATAAATTCAATCATTTTTGTGTTATTTTCATTTAAATAAAACCCTTTATTTTCGAGAATTTCTCTTTCTCTTGTAAAAATTTCAGGCATTTCTTCGTACCACAGCATTTCATCACCCATGCCTTCTATTTGGTTGCCTTCCCCAGTCACTAGTATTTCTCTTAGTTACATTCGTTGAAGAGCTATCTTGACTTGAATCTCTCGAAAAATCATTAAAAACTTTTTTCCAAGCTGATAATTCAGTTTCTTTTTCTTCTTCTACATCTTTAAGATAGCTTAAGCTTGTATATGCAGTAGTTTTCATAAAAGATTTCCTATAGTAGTCAATTGCATCTGACACTTTATTATTAGAGTTAGCAGGATCAATAAGAACTACTGTTTCAATGTTCTCTTCAATATATTCTAACACTTCTTTTAACTTATCTTTGGAAGTTATTGCTGAAGAGGATTGCAGAGCTTCTATAATTAATAGTTCTAAAGCAAAAGACTTAAACTTTAAGTGCTGATTCTTTTTCCATATTTTCATTAGTTTAATTATTTCTCGGCAACCACTATTAGTTATATGAGTTTTATGTTTTTCAATATTTGTCTTAATTCTGCTGTCTTTATCCGAAACATATAACGAGACATCATTATTAGTAGTATCATCTTCATCAACTCGTCTTCCAGGCACTACATCTACTTCAAAATCTGGTAAGCCAATTGATACCTTTTGCCTTCTTACATAATATCTATTATTCAAAAATTCATAAACTTCGTCATACATATTTTTAAGTGTATCAAATGAATCAGATTTAAAATGAACTGCAAGATCTAAATCTTTACTGGAATTAATCGCTGTGCTTTTAGCGATTGATCCTGAATATTTTATAGTTTGAACTTTATTTCCAAAGTTGTTTATAATTGCTTCCTCAACTTCATCTCTCTGTTCTCTTATTCTGACCTGCTCTGCTTCATCAATTTTTTCTTCGTCAAGCAGATTATTAAAGTAGTCATTTACAGTCATTATATTACTCACCTTTCATAAGATAATACACTAGCCAATGAAATCATATTACTAGTGAGACTTGTTGGCATATTCGCTATTGCTGAGTATGGATAAGTATCAACTATATTAGCAGTTTCACCTTCTAACTTATTGCCAAACTTAGCGTACACAATAACTGGAATAGCTTTGTCAATATCTATCAATTTTTGTAGATATTGTCTTATCGGATTATTATTTTGTTCTTCTTCATCTATCTCGTACCTATAAATCACGATATCTATTTCATCTTTCTCCACTTTGCCTTTAAAAAGTTCATATTCATCTATATTAATTATTTGTGCTTCACCCACTATTTTTCTTACTCTCATAAGCTCTAATTCTTCCATGCATGCTTTCTTATCTTCAGGAGCTACTACTAAGACTCTGCTGTTACGAAGTGAATATTGATTTTCTACAAATCTTTCCAATTCCTTATATTTCTCTTCATACTCAAAGATTTTAGGATCAATTAAATTTTTGATATTATTTTTTGAATCTTCTTCTATTTGTTCAATAGATGTCTTAATTTTTTCATCAGCCGCGGACCTGATTTCTGCTATAGAGGAATCGATAGTTACCCTCGCATTTTCTTTAACCTCATTTCTTGTTTGGCCAAAAATCCAATAAAGAACAATGGTTCCTCCAGTAACTAGTACGCCTAAGGCAACAAAAAAAAGATTTACCAAATTAAAAAAACTTTGCCGATCACTATTAGCAAAATCTTTATAATCTGCAAACTCTTCTTTTAGAAAATTAATTGTAGAGGTATTTGACTCTTCTTGATTATTGTTGTTGCTACTTAACTCTTCTATTTCGTTAGAGAGAGAAATTATATCACTCTCTAATTCTTCAATTTGTGTATTTTTTTCATGTATTATATAAGCTACGAAGAAAAAGTTGAAAACTAAAACAATTATAATTGCAATACCTAATCTCTTTCCAAATGAATCATTAAACATTTAGCCCTCCTATATTTAACCTAAGCCTATTTTATCACATAACATTCCAAATAATTAACAATTTTATATTTTGAATGAGTTCATCTTGATTTATTTAACAGACTTATATCTCTCTTTTATCATTTATGTACACAATCATTATTCAACCTGTAACATAAGACTATTCCTTAACTTGTAAATTCACTTTCATTCACTTTCAAACCGGCATGCTCTCCATAGTTTCTTCTTCGAAGGAGATAGCGCTCTGTCGTTCGTATCGACGCATGTCCCAACATATCCCGTACCGAAGCAAGGTCAGCCCCATGTTCTAACATGTAATAGGTCGTATAATGACGACACGTGTGTGGCGTAATAGGATCTCGACGATGCTGGACAAATGGATATGGAGCTGTGGCCACGAGCTTGCTGAAACGATCCCCGAGGTAGTTTACATGATAATGTCCCCCATTTTTCTATGGGGAAAAGCGCACATCGATCGATTGAAACAAGCATTACAGTGCCTCGAGTTAATATAATCTTAGCGGTTGCTCAAGTGCTCCATATTACGTTTTCCATTAGAGGAAATCCTACAGATACAATGTATATGGTTTGGATTTAGCTATATTAATTAATAACAATTTAATTATTCTGAGGAATTAAAAGATTTTCTGCTTTTTCATACACTTGATGTGTTATCGTGTGTCCTGACATAACAGGCATATAAACAATATGAGTAATTGAAAATTTGCCGTCAGGAAAAATGGTGTAGTGTAGATTATTAGTTTCAAATGCTTCAGAAAAACGATGGATTTTCTTTAAAAAATTTTTCATATCTATATTTCTAAGATCTTGATTACTGTCAAAGTCATTTAAATATATATATGTAATATCCCCATCAGGATCAACGAGTTTGAATCTCATATTTTTTTCTCTTCGACTTCTATCATACATTACACCGGCGGTTAAAAAAGCAACTTGAATACCTGCACTTATCAATTGGATCTTAGGAGGATGAGTGATGGTAGGATCTTCATCTTTAAAATAATTAATTGCTTCCTTACTATAATGAACTGCTATTTCTAAGCCAGCATACAAAAAATCCTCATAGCTCTTTTTTATTCCGCAACTAATATCAACATTATTTTGTGCAACTTGAGTTGTTTGTAAAGCTCTTTTAAATTCTTCTTCTATTTCTTCACTAACTGGATTAGATTTATGATTAATTTTTATGCTTAACATAATCATTCACCGCCTTTTTTCACAATTGTAACAAATACGCTAATGATTAAAATTATATAAGAGATTTTTCAGTATATAATCTTTATGAACAAATTAATTCTTAATGTGTACATTTTTGAGAGGCCATTTAATAAAGAAGCCGACCTTCATGAAAAAGTCGACTGCTTGACTAGATATGCTGCATAGAGAAAAAACATTCTTCTTTGGCCATGGATTTTCACAGAAGCGGTCCTACTCCCAACCATTGAAGACAAATTGTGATGAGGCTCAGCCATAACACTGTTCCCCCCAGACTCAACCATTCATACGATAATTATCTTTATTATTGCTCACCTGCTTCCATAGAGAGGTACCTACAGCCATATATAACAGGAAGCAAGGACCAAAGATCGCCAGGAAAATCAAAGGAACATAGGCGCCGTCCAGATTAATGATGAAGACCAAAGGAAGCATTAGCACCGAGAACTACAGGGAGATTTTCCGATGATTATCATTAGCATATTTCTCCGGTTATAAATTATGATTATTTTTTAGGTCAATTAAGAAACGATTCGCGTATCCCTAAGTACTTACATCAAGGACTTGATATATTACGTTATTTTGGAAATGAAGGCGCATATCCAGGTACTATCAATCTTAATGATAAAGAAAACGAAGTTTTATTTCTATTTAAGTTGATCAATCAAATTATAAGTGTCACTATTACTGAACCTGAGAACATTAAAGATTTATATTCTGATCTTCCTCCAAATTATTTAAAAAGTATTCAAAAGCGTGATTCTAACAATTAGAAACAATCAAGTTTGAATTTATGAGATGACTTATCTAGTACCTAATATACTAGACAGAAGCTGCCTAGTAGGAGATAATACCAACGAAAGTGACACTTAGTTTTCAATGAGCTAAAGATACTCTCGATTTATCTTGTGCAAAGGTCATGCGTTGTTACCATATTATTGTGCCTTAACAAATTTTGAGCACGGAAAAGGTCCTATCCCAAAAACGGGACAGGACCTTTTGTTAAAGTGATAAATCTTCTAAAAGTAATCTAAATTATTCAAAATTAATATCCATGAGCTTCTTTAGGGTCTATTTCTTTTTCTATATCTCGAAACTCACGTTCCATTTTTACGATAGCTTGAGTTATAGTTCGAAGAACTGACGCCTCTCGCTTTGAAATATTTGGTTCCTTAGTAGAGCCATGACCAGACAATGGTATCTTACCTCGTTCAATATAAACTCTTTCAATATAGGCGACTATTGGTTCAAGAAGTTTAAATTCCTCTTTATAGTGTTTAAGAATCTTACCTAAAGTTTTATTTTCAACTTTTTTATCTTTAAGAATGTCCTTAGCCAAAGTTTCAAATATCGAAGCCGAAGCGTGTAAAACATTTGAATAATCTTCATTTTGATAGGCAGTATCCATTCTTTTAAAAAGTATTCTTATATTCACTATTTCTTCTTGTTCCGGACGTTCATCATCTAGTTCATTCACAGAAGGAATTTTTATTTGCATTTCGTCATCTCTATCGCTTTCAAACTCTACGAAAATACTTCCATCTTTTAAGATTTGATTTACCTTATCCTCTTCTATTAATCCTTGATTTACATAATCCCCTATTATCTCAATTAATTTTGCAGTATTTGGCCTTTTCATTATGAGTTCAATCTCAGCATTATGAAAAGCGTGTTGGTGAGGATCATAAAACCCGGATTCATCCTCCATTAAAGTGAAAATAGGATAATGTAAGGCGTTCCTTGCTATATTAATATATTCATTCATTTTGATAATCTGTGTGTCAGGTGAAAAAGATTTAACATAATGTTTAATTAAACGGGTTAATTTAAGTCTAGTTTCATTGTCTATCAACTCATAATTTAATCTTTCTATCTGTTGGTCAGTTAATCCTAAATACATCCAGAACTTCCCTTCTTTCATTACTAAAGTTTCGTTCTTGTTATATTTATTAACATATTTTTCAAAATAATTAAAGAATAAGCTAATGTAATGAAATGAACAAAGCCTCCGAAATTAAATTTCCGAAAGCTTTTATTTAACATTTATAATGATATTTTACCGTTTGTATCAGACAGCGCTTCCCCAATCGAAAAGGTCGTGTGTAATACCTGAGCAATAGCCAAAAGGGTAGAAACCTGTGGCACCGTGATCCCTGCTTCAATACGCCCAATGGTAGATTTAGGCTTTCCAATCGCATCTGCCAACTCCTGTTGAGAAAGACCTTGGCGTCGACGCTCGGTTTTGATGGTCGCTGCCAAAGCTGCTTCTTGCTTTAGCCGATCAATGTGTGCTTTTCCCACGGCTTCTTGGTAATGATCGAATGCCTTACTCATATCAATTGCCTCCTTTATCTTAATCCTTTTTATTCGGTATCTTTGGTTAAATAAGTTTCATAGCATTGTGCAGCTGGGGCAATATCCGGTCATCGAATCGCGCCGTTATACGTCTTATCAAAATGATGCAGCAATAACACCCTCTGCCCTTCATAAATCAAAAACAACAAACGATGATTGCCTGTTTTAGCGCCATCGATCCCCCAACGATACAGTTCTTCTAGTTCCGTATTTCGATATACCTGTTTAATCGACGGTGGTACAGCGTCTCTCCCTGTTTGGAGTTCTTCCGGCGGATATGGATTATATTCGAGGATCGCTCGCTGCCGGATGTACTGATCTGCGGTTTTGCCCCAAATCCCCTGGCGATCTCGTTGCTGCCATTCCTGTGTCGCGGCATTAAAAAGCCAATCTTCGAACATAGGGACATTCCCTAATGCTTGTACATCATATGCCATCGTTGGTCCATCCATTCCTATGAGAATATCTATACCCCTATGATAGCACAAACGCTATCAATTTAATAATAAATCTACTTTTCGTTCACATACTATAATCAATGCTTTTTTTTACCTCGAATTTTTAACTAAAAAACCTGGAATTGCATAAGAAAGGAAGAATACTTCAGATGCTATCAAAGGATAAAACGTGCCGTCTGGATAGTCATTCTTGGGGTAAATTAGAAAAAGTTAATGGTGCAAAAACTAAAGAAGCCCCCAGAGATGAATACAGGAGCAGGCTGATAAGCTAACATTTTAAGACGTAGATTCTTATCCGGCTTTTTTAACTTGTATTTGTTTTCCTGCTCAATAACTTATCTAGTACAAAAGCAAACAATACAATGAAAAATGAAACGCCCAATATATCGATAAATGTTACATCTGCGCTTTGGTGAATGAAACTATAAAAAGTAAGTTGAAGAAGGAAGGAAATAATGAAATAAGCAGTGTACTTGGCAAACATTGGAAACATTCCTCATCGTACAGTGTTTTTAAGCATTAAAAAGCACATCTCGCGTCAAGCCATACTAGTGTTACAACCAAATAAACAGTCCTGCCTTTAACAGCGTCCATATTAGATTAAAATTTTGAAGCGGAAATTTTTAATGCTTTACTTTAACAAATATAGAAAAAACTATTGTATAATTATTTTAAACGTGTGGCTAGATTTTCTTACTTGTGTTTCGCAAGTAGTGACAAAAATGGGAGGGACATTTGCTTTCTCTACGTTATTTAATATATTAACGTCTTAGCAACTTCGCTTCACTTCGCCTAATGAGTGGCCACACGTTTTTCCAATAAAGGGGCGGCTTCAATCTATATGAAAAAATTACATGAAATAAAAACGCGAAACGAACTTGCAGATATTCTCGAAATACCTATAAAAAAATTAACTTACATATTGTATAAACAAAAAATTGATAACTTATACCACTCCTTTGAGATACCCAAAAAAAACGGAGGAGTAAGAAAAATTAATGCTCCTACAGAAGAACTTAAAGACGTACAACAAAAACTTTCGATAGTTTTACATAAACACCAAGTAGATAAATGGAGAGAGAAGAAAAACAATATTTCTCATGCTTTTGAAAAAAAGAAAAGCATTATAACCAATGCAAGGATTCATCGAAATAAAAGGTTTGTTTTAAACATCGACTTAGAAAGTTTTTTTGAAAGTTTTCATTTCGGACGCGTTCGCGGATTTTTCAATAAGAATAACAACTTACTTTTACCTATTGAAGTTGCTACGATCATCGCTCAACTATCTTGTTATCAAAGGAAACTACCCCAAGGAGCCCCTAGCTCTCCAGTCATTACGAATTTAATTTGTGAAATCCTTGACCTTAGATTATTAAAAATTGCAAGAAAATATCGGTTGAATTATACACGTTACGCTGACGACTTAACCTTTTCAACTAATGATAAAAATTTTTTGAAACACAAGTTAAGATTTCACGAGGAAATATCTAATGAATTAAAAAGTTCAGGATTTGATATTAATAAAAATAAAACAAGATTGCAGTTTAAAGATTCGAGGCAAGTAGTTACTGGCCTAGTTGTTAACCAAAAAGTGAATGTACCTAGAGAATATTATAAAAATACCAGAGCCATGGCGCATAAGCTTTATACTCAAGGACATTTTGAAATTGATGAAGAAGTGGGAACTGTTGACCAATTAGAAGGAAGGTTTTCTTTTATTAATCAACTTGATTGGTACAATAATAAAAGAAAGGGTAGAAACAGTAGAGATTATAAACATCGATTTGATAACTTCAAAGCGAGTGAACGTGAATATCAAAAGTTTTTATTTTATAAGTATTTTTACGCTAACCCAAAACCGCTTATTGTGACCGAAGGTAAAACAGATATTACTTATTTAAAATCAGCTTTAAAAAATTTATACCGCGATTATCCTAACCTAATTACAAAAAAAACAAATCAGACATTCGAATTCCATGTTTCATTTTTAAAAAAATCTAAAAGATTAGACTACTTTTTGAATATTAACAGAGACGGGGCTGAAGCACTTAAAAATATTTATTACTTATTTAGCAATATTAGCAATCAGGGAAGCATTCGTAATAACTATTCAAATTACTTTAAGGATATAAGTGCCTATTCTCCTAGCAACCCTGTAATTTTATTGTTCGACAACGAATTGGTTAAAGGTAAACCTCTTCAACAAATTATGAATGAGGCTAATTTCGATGAAAATAGTGAAGAAATGAAAACCCTAAAAGAGAAATTAGCAGTTAAACTTGTTGATAATTTATATCTTTTCACTGTTCCATTAGTCAAAAAGAAATTAGAATCTGATATTGAAGATTTGTTTGATGAAGTAACATTATTACATAAAATTCACGGTAAAGAATTTAATAGAAAAAACGATTCAGACAATGCAAAGTACTATGGAAAAGAAAGATTTTCCCAACACATATCAAAGAACTATTCTGAAATTAATTTTGATAACTTTAGAAGTATTTTAGATAATATAAGCGAAACTGTGAAAAAATATACAAATGAATGACTTACGTTAATAGTTACCTAAACCTTCTTTGTTGTTTATTCTTTTTTTATCAAAACATAAAGGATGCTAATTATATTGGAATTAAAGCTATCAACTTCCGATAATAATGGTTATGTTAATATACTTCTAACAAGAAAGTTTATTAGTTCTTCGCACTCTGTAATATGTACGGAGTACACGAACAAACTTATGGAATTCTGTTTCTTTTAAGGTATGCCCTGCCTGTTTAAATACTACCGATTGTGCGTTTTTCATTTTTTGTTGGTATTCTCCGGCCTCTTCTTCAGATAAAAGTGATTCTTCTCCCGTACCTCTCAGGATGAGCGTCGGACAGGAAATCTAATGAAGAGAGGAACGAAACGAGAACTCCCGGGCATCTCGTTCGATTCCCCGAACGACCTGCTCGTCCATGAGATCGCTACCTCTTTGGTCTCCATATGAGGTCTGCAAGTAATGATCAGCCCATCCCGGACCCATTTGTTTATCGACTGCGGGGTATTCGGCTAAGATTAATCCCTCCAGCCTGGAGGGTTGTCGTAGCGCATAACCCAAGGCGTAGGAAACGCCACACGAATACCCCATCAGATAAAAGCGGTGAAGGTCAAAGAAATTCGCAACTGCCTCTATATCATTCACATGGTCCTCCAAAGTATATCCTGATGTTGGCGCACTGCTTTTCCCTCTACCCCGATGCGCAAAAACAATACACCGCCGGGGCTCTAACGCCCGGATCGTATCAATATAGTTTTCAGCAGGTTCGGATAATCCCGGACTAATAAATAAAGGAGTTGTCTCCCTAGTATCCGGAGAACTGTCCAGGCAGTGTAAAACCGTATTATTGCCAGAAATCCAGTATTCTCTCATCGATAACCCCCCTTTTTGCTGAAGTTTAGCCGAATCATTATTTTTTGCTCCCGCTCTCCTCCAAACGTTTCACAAAGCTCGAGCCTTCGCGAAGATACCCATGTTTTTGATAAAACTGATGTGCCGCCTTCCGTTCATTTCGATTACCACTCGAAACTACTACACCATCACATCCAAGGTGGTTCGCCCAGACCTCTACGGCTTCGATTAAAATTGTTCCAATGCCTTGGCGCTGTTTATCTGCTCTCACTGCCATAGCTAAAATAGCTCCATATGTGCCCGTTCTTTCAAAATAATGCATATGCCCCAAGCCAACAAACCCGAAAATTTCTTCTTTATCATTTACAGCGACAATTGCTTCGTATTGCGGCAGCTGCATTAAGTGGTCCATGCGATTAACGATATCCTCTGGCGTGCTCGTGTACCCCAATACATCAAAAAGCAACGGTAGAGAAATATAGTCCCGTTTCCTGATCGTTCGGCAATGAATCATCTTAGTAACACCTCCTTGTTTAGTTATAGAAGCTTGAGAAAACTATTACAGACGATAAATGTAATCACTATACCCCGACACTAATACTTGCCGCTGATGGAGAGGCAGCCAAAAGAAAGAAAACGTCTTTCCTTCTTCCTCCCCCGGGCGGTTGATGGCTCCGTTGGTTTAACGGGGTATATTATTAGTTGAATCTCTTCTACATTTCTTCGGGTGCCTGAACACCAAGAATACGCAACCCCTCCTGCAACACAATCGCCATTGCATGTACCAGGGCCAGTCTGGCTGGCAGCTCCTCGTCCTCCCTCCGTATGCGTACCTGATTGTAGTATTTGTTGAAGCTCTGGCTTAAATGAATCAAATACTTGGCAATGACCGAAGGCTCACTCTGATGGTAGCTTCTTTCAATAACCGACGGAAAAGCTGCCAGCGCTTTGATGACATTCCAGCTCGGAGCATCCGTTAATCCCTGCTCCACTGAAGACGGCTGATAACCGGCCTTCTTTAGAATCGAAAAGGCTCTTGCATGCGTGTACTGTACATACGGCCCTGTCGTTCCTTCAAACCGCAGCATATCCTCGAATTGAAATTCGATATTATTTTGCCGTTCGTGCTTTAAGTCATGAAAAATAATCGCTCCAACACCGACTATACGCGCAGTTTCTTCCTTCTGCCCAAGCTCCGGGTTTTTCTTCTCAATATTTCGCTGCGCCAGATCAATGGATTCCTGAATCACTTCTTCCAGTAAAATCACTTTTCCTTTTCTCGTCGACATTTTCTTCCCATTTTGCAGTATAAAGCCGAACGGGATGTGGATCATTCCCTTCGCCCAATCGTATCCCATCTTTTCCAAAACCAAAAACAGCTGTTGAAAATGCAGGCGTTGCTCGTCTCCGACAATGTAGTACGATTGATCGAACCCGTACTTCTGATGCCGATAGATTGCCGCGGCCAGATCCCGTGTGGCGTATAGCGTAGCCCCATCGGATTTTCGAATCAGGCACGGCGGCAGCTGATGGTCGCTCAAATCGACTACTTCTGCTCCTTCGGATCTTACCAGCAGCTCCTTCTCTTGAATCAGTTGCGCCACCCCCTCCATCCGATCGTTATAAAAGGCTTCGCCGTGGTACGTATCAAACTCTATACCCAATAGATTATAAATCTTTGAAAATTCCTGCAGGGATTCGTACCGGAACCAACGCCAGAGAAGGGCTGCTTCTTCGTCCCCCTGTTCGAGCTTTCGGAACCACTGACGTGCCTCTTCTTCCAAATGCGGCTCAGTCTTCGCTTTTTCATGGAACAGTACATACAAATCCAGCAGTTCTTTAATCGTATTCTGCTGTACCTGCTCCTCCGATCCCCAGCGCGTATAAGCCACCATTAATTTTCCGAACTGGGTCCCCCAGTCCCCCACATGGTTAATCTTGACCGGGGTGTATCCACACTTTTGGACAATGTTCGCCATGGCATTACCGATCACCGTCGACCGTAAATGCCCCATCGAAAAGGGCTTCGCAATATTAGGTGACGAAAAATCCAGCGTAATGGTCTTCCCTCTCCCCCATGCATGCGTCCCGTAATTCGTTCCTTCTTGTTGAATGCGCTGAAGAAGTTGCTGACTGACAGCTGCTTTATCTAAAAACCCATTCACATATGGTCCATCTGCCACCACGTTTTCAAATAACGGGCTGTTGATGCTGTCGGCCAACTCGGCAGCGATTTCCTTAGGATTGGTTCGGAAATGCCTGGCCAGCGCAAAGCAAGGGAACGCCAGATCTCCCTGCCCCTCATATTTTGGATATTCAATCAACGCCTGGACCTCCTCGACATTCAACACATGCTGAATGTGCGGGGTAATGGCTTCGGCATAATGCTTTTCGTATTCGATCATCTGCTTTTCCTCCTGTTTATAGCATAAAAAAATCCCGCCTCTGTATAGAGACGAGATCTTACCCGCGGTACCACTCCGATTGTTCCGAAGAACCTCCTTGCCCATTGATAACGAAATGACCCGACGGTTCCTACTTGGTTTCAGACCGTTCCTCCGAAGTGCGCTTCATCATGCACCGTTTCCCAGGCTTCCACCGTCCCTGAGTCGCTGCCAGACCGGCCGCATCATTACTCTCTTCTTCCCCGAATATGATTTATTAATGAAGAAGTGTATATGTAAAAGATAGAAAAATCAACCTTAAAATTACAAAAATGGTTTTCGAGACTGTGCTTTTTCCATAAATTGTGATATTTTAATAACAACCATATTTAAAGCATCCAACAAAACTATTTTCACGAAAGGACGAAAGCTCATGTAGGCAGCTCATCTTCCCCATATAAAAACTAAATACAGTGGGTGATATGATGAGCAGCACACGTTCGTTCTTTTTGTTGTTGAGTAATCAGTCCATCGCCAGTGCCGGCGATATTTTTTATCTTGTAAGTATCATCAGCGTCGTTTACGAACGCACTTCTTCCGTGTTTCTCGTTTCTCTTATTCCTTTTATCAATACGTTTTCCCGGTTTCTTGGCGGCTTGTTCGCTCCTTTGATACTGGAAAAAGGGAACCTGAGATCGATTTTAGCTTCGGCATCTATCGGTAAAGGGCTGCTGTTGATGACCCTGCCCATGCTTCTTTTAACAGCTATCGGGTCTTCATTTTTAATTTGGGCGTTGATCATTGTGGGCCTGATTGCCGTATTGGACAGTTGGATCACGCCTGCCCGGAACGCTTCTCTTCCCAGAATCGTCCCTCGGCGCTTTCTGGTTTGGGCAAACAGCCTGATGTCCGTTTCTGACCAAACGATTCAATTAACCGGGTGGCCTGTTGGCGCTCTGTTCATCGTACTGTTTCCACCAGGTGCAGTGTTTATAGGCACTTCCCTTACTTTTATGATAATTCCTTTACTGCTTCTTGGTGTTCGTATTGAGAGCAGCGACGCTTCTTTGCAAACCTCGTCGGTTTCATCGATGGCAGAAACCATTCAATCGGGATGGAAGTATGTATGGAAGCATCGTCCGCTGCGCACCATGTTTATTGTCGATGGCATCACTTCTTTAACAGCAGCCATCTGGATCGCTGCGTTACTGTATGTGTATGTTGCCGATGTGCTTCAGGAAAATGAGTCGTGGTGGGGTTACATCAATGCTTCGTTTTTCGCCGGCCTGATGATTGGCGGTATGCTCTGCTTCCGGTTTGAAAAAGCTCTTCAGGCTAAAGCCCGGTATTTTTTAATCGGCAGCTCGTTTTGTGTTGCGATATTCACCTTTTGGTTCGCGTTTCCAGCTTCCAACGCTTTCGCCCTGCTCATTTCCCTTTTGATCGGTATTCCGACGCAGGTTCAGGAAGTTACGCAAATTTCTCTGATTCAAGCCCATACGGAAGAAAAGCAGCTGGCAAAGGTATTTTCTTCCAGAGACGTTATTTTGACCAGCTTTTTTGGCCTTTCTTCATTATTGGTTGGAGGACTGGCGGAAACAGCGGGAGTGCGCATCGTTTTCATCATTGCTTCCCTCCTTTTGGCCATCAGCTGTCTGATGTATATACGGCACCGAAGAATATTATCGGTTTCTGCCGAAGAACAAAAGCTTTCTGCGTATAGGACACTGAAACAATAAATCATTATAAATAAACAGCAGCGCTATCTTTCTAGAGGGCGCTGCTGTTTATTTATGCTTTTTATTATCGGCTTCGTTACTTCAGCTGTTTTATAGAATTACGACAAGCCTATTAGAAGGTCATTCCGACTCCGAATCAAGTAAATATGGCAAAGTAGTTTAATAGCGTGCCAAAACATCCATGTTCTTTTTAGAACGTGCTAAAAATAATTCAAGACCTTTTGGTACGCAATAGTGCTTTTTTAGGTCGACATATACAATGACTAAAAAGGTCTACCTTTTGCAACGCTCCATAAATAGAAATTTGATCCAAAGAATAGTTGGCAATAGTTTCCTTGTTATGTACTTGATTTGGATTATATGAAAAAATAAGTAAGGAAAGATAATCTCAATATGAAATAAAAATGATTTTTTGTAATTTACAATCATATAGGTAAAGCACATTTGGAAAAAGGAGTGTCAATAATTGAAAGATAAGACGAAAGAAGTGGGCCATGCGATTGCAAAAGGAAGTTTAAGTGCAGTTCCAGTGGCAGGAGGGCTTTTATCAGAACTTTTTGGCCAAGTGTTTGTAGGTCCTGCTACAAAAA
Source organism: Marinococcus sp. LNHM5E3-2.1 (assembly GCF_056034365.1). Taxonomy (NCBI): domain Bacteria; kingdom Bacillati; phylum Bacillota; class Bacilli; order Caryophanales; family Bacillaceae; genus Marinococcus; species Marinococcus sp. LNHM5E3-2.1. The sequence continues at coordinate 13,029 of NZ_JBQLIB010000004.1, read as the reverse complement.
GAAGAGAACAAGTACTCTCAGATATGGACGAGAGGTTGAAAATATTAGAAGAAGAAGGACATGATATTCAGCAATTAGCAGAGAGTGAAGAGTTTTTAACGATTGCTATGCAAGTATATAATGTGGCCTTGAAGACGCATCAGTCAGAAAAAAGAGTGAAATTAATGAATGCCCTTTCTAATACACCTAAGCTTCATATTGGAGAAAATAAAAAGCAAATGTTTCTAACTTATATTGATGAATTTAATGAATGGCATTTGAGGATACTCTATTTTTTGGATAACCCAAATATTCATTTTAAAGAGGGGAGTAAACCGAATATTTCAATGGGGGCAAAATCTTCTATACTGACCATGGCCTTCCCAGAACTAGATTCTGAACGTGGGTTTTACGATCGAATAGTCATTGATTTATACAACAATGGATTGATTTTTCACGAATCGCTTCATACGACTATGTCTGAACAAGGACTATGGCAGTCAGGCACTTCTGAATTCGGCAAAGAATTTTTAGCCTTCATTTCTAATTAAATTTATTATTCATGATTTCTTCCATCAAACGGGTACCTCTGCGAAACAATTGTATATACTCTATCTTTTTGACTCTTAATGTGTACTTTTTGGGAGGCATTCTTGATAATAAAAAAATAATCTCTCCTAATACGTTAGAGAAGATCATTTTTTTATTATGTTTTTATGGAACGACAAAAAAACATATCGTATTGATGAGGAATAATCCGCCTAACACCCATACTACGATCATTTTTGCCGCTCGATGCTTGTGATAGACATGAACAAGAAGAAATAGGAGCGGTGTTACCGTACAGATAAATAGGACCCCTTTGTTCTTGTCTTCTATCGTATAGTGCATCTGATCTAATAAAAGCATCAAATTCCATGAAATAAATAAAACGATGCCATACATATAAAGAACGTATTTTGCACTGGTCATCGAACACCTCCATGAATAGCTGACCATATTTCTTTTTCCATAATAGCAGCCAATTATTTGAAAAGGACTATGATGGATGTTGTTCGATCTATTCCTTGTTATAAAGGTAAACTGCCTAGAGAAATGCCTGTTTTCCTTTAATATTACATGTCCTTCTCATTCATTTCTCATTTTCTTATAAAGAAATGCTCATCTCATGCCTTTATTGTAGAAGAAGAACCACAAATATCGGGGAGAAGTGGCCTTAAAAGAAAAATGTTTGGAGGCACTCTAGGGTGTGCATTTTCATGAGCACTCATTAGACTTAGTAGTTTCGAACGAATAGCAAAAACCATTCAAGGAGGAATCCATCATGAAATGGAAAATAGAAGAAGCGTTTCATCGCCTAAATAAGCACGCGGAAGAAGACGTTTCCACTCTCTTAATAAAGGGCCATCCGGCTTTATTATATTTAAGTGCGAAACAGGAACAACAATTACAGGACGTGTTTTATTTTCTTCGCGAAGAAAACTTGGTGCATATCGAAGCTATCGATGATCACTATCCCCGGGGGCGTCAAGCTCATGTGGTTCTCAAAGCCCTTCCCCTGCCACGGTTGGTGCAAATATGGGAGGAAATCGAATATTCTTAACACATTAAAAGCATGCACTTAAAAATGAAATAAAATTTTGTATAAATTAATTACGGTGCATGAAATTTTTAATATCACTGAAAGAAAGCCAGCTCAATCGGCTGGCTTTCAAGGTGGGTATCACATGTTAAGGGAGATGGCGATTGGGAGATCGCTCCCATCCTCAAGATACCACTTATTTGTCTCGTTGAACACGTCAAAGAAACAATCTTTACAAATATTTAAAACTTCCTTATAGCTAACGAATGATTTTGGCCTAAACCTCTTCCATCGCGTGCCCCGGAGTGTTTTTCCTGTTTTATCGGGAAGGGCTTATTGTTATATTTATGCCGCTATCGGGTATGGCCTATGGAGATAAATCTTCAAATTTCAGAGCCATCTTACATGGTTTACCCAAAAGGAGAGCGAAGACATGAGTCGTTGGTTCAATATTTTTATCGTAACACTTGTCATGCTGGTATCTTCCAGTGCCCTGACCGCCTGTGGGGATGACGAGAAATCGGATGGGATGCCTGAAGAGTTTCCTAATAACGAAGACGAATAATACATGGGGTGTTTTCATCATCTATTTCTAATACCTTCAAAGGAGAGAGCCAATGTTTAAGCTCGTGTTAACCTTAACGAATGGCCACCAGGTTTCGCATAAAGTAGCAGAGGAAGAGGCAGCCATCGATGCGTATTTTGATGTTCAGCGGGCGATGAGCACAGCGGCCAAGGGGACCTCCCAGGAAGTCTTGGCCCTAGGAGACTCGTTGCTCCTTCGCGCAGATGCTATTATATGCTGTGAACTGAAAGGGCCGCGAACTCAATAATCAGCTTCAGGAAAGAAAGATTTTCCCATAGAATCATCAATAATCTTCCATGCAATAACTATTTTCACATGACCACCCAGGAGGCATCCGCTATGAAATGGAAACTCGAAGAGGCGCTGAAGCGCGCGGCGGATGTTATCGTCCTGCAGAAACACTACCATCTCTCGTCACCCCTTCCTCGGAGCGACGTCTTTTCCCCGCGGCCCTGGTATGACTCCCGGCAGTTGAAAAGCACGGGAGCTTTCCTCCTGGCCGGCTTGTTCTATAGCCGCCGTCCCCAGACAGCTTTGCAGCGCCTGTCGCAGCGATCCAAACGTCTGCACCGACGACGGCCATCCAGCATCCGTCACCTCCAGCGCCATATCGGGGCTCATGCCGGTGATCACGGGATCGCCCCCCATCAGCCTCACCCCGTCCAGCACTTCCTGAAAGATGGTGATCACCTGGGATTCCATATGCGCCACACCGGAAAGATCGATCATGACCGTCCGGAGTTTCTGCCTGCCCACCTCGGTGAGAACTTTCTCTTTAATAAACGCCATGCGATGCTCGTTCATGGCCCCCACCAGCGGCAACACCCCAATCGTGGGGTGGATCGGAATGAGCGGGGCCGAAAGATCCTCCACCAGGGCTTCCTGTTCCTCCAGGGCCGCCTGTTTATAGGCGTTATAACTTTGTAAAAAGGTATGTAAAAAGGCGTCGATCTGATTGTTCACGTCCCGCTCCCAGTGAAAAAATTGGGAGGGGTCGACCACCCCGCTCAAGCGTTGATACGCTTCGATGACGATCCACGTCGTCCGTCGCAGGGCGTGGATCCATGTTAATTTAAATGACAGGTCGATCGAGGCGTTGGCCCACATCCGGCCTTCCTGGCGGGCAAAGGCTTGCAGCTCCTCTGCTTGATCATGGATCGCATAGGCCACGATCTGCCGGGCATTCGTCACCAGATCGATGTGACCATACTGCAAAATATCCCGGATATCTTCGCGGATCGCTGCCGCTTCCTCAAGTAAAATTTCTTCAAAATGGTGCGTATTGGCCTCCACAAACGCCTCAAGCGTCATGGATGCCTCGAACGTGTAGCGCATCGCTAAGTCCCTCCATGATTGTTTTTTGGTCCATAAAAATAAACCGAACAAAGCCTCCCAGCTTCATTCGGTTTATTAACAGGCTCTTTGTCCTTTAATTGTCACCAAAAAACATTATTCTTTTCTTTGTTCCCTGCTTCATCTTCCCTCAAACGTCTTTTTCATTTGAAAAAGACAAGATAGGTTTCACCGTTAGTTCTTCCCTGTGCCTAGACAGGGTCGGAGACGAGAAAAATCATGCTTTTGTCGTTTTCGAAGTTCCAGTCCACAAAATGTCACGAATCGGCACCTCTAGAATATCAATGTCGAGAAGACAGTGCTTCTCCCCTTTTTAACTGCCTGAGGCTACCGGAGAACAGGCGGGAACTCGACTACGCGCCATCACTAACCACCACGTTTGATAAAATATGTAACGTATAATACACCAAAGAGGAAAGCTACTTTGGTATTCGATAGCTTCCCTCTCAGCTAACTTAACTCGAGACCTCGAGGCTATTTCTTTTTCTTTCTCACCGCATTAAAAATCATGCTTACAATTAAGACGAGGATAATCGCCCCGATCAAGGCGGGAATAATAGCAAAACCACCGATCGCTGGCCCCCAGCTGCCGAGAAGCGCCGTGCCCAAACTGGCACCGATAAATCCGGCGATAATATTACCAATAATACCAAAAGGGACGCCTCGACCGGTAATAGCCCCTGCAGCCCAACCAATCAATCCACCAATGATTAAACTCCAAATAAACGATAACACACTGTCACCTCCCATCAATGTTAATTTTTATCTATTAACACTCTCTTTTTCCATTTCCTGCTGATGTAAAGATCAAACCTTCTTCCATATTTTTCTGTTAATGTATATTCATTTCTATCAATAATATCTTGTAAATGTTCTCTTTTTCCATTTTTATTTTTATTTGTATTGAATTTCCTCTATGATATTATGCGTACGATATTCTTATTTCAGGGGGCTTTATATTATGAACGAGGAAGAGCGCCAGCATGATATAAGCACCTCCGAAACTTTGGTCATAGTAGCTTCCTTCTGGGCCCCGTGGTGTACGCCGTGCCACCGGTTGCCGTACATTTTAGATAACGTGCAACGAAAAATGGAGGACCAGGTCGCGATTCTCCCGGTAAATATCCAGGACTCCCCTTCTCTTGCTGAGGAATTCGAGGTGACAGTCCTGCCTACCCTGCTGATCTTACGCCAGGGGCATATCCTCGAACGCCTGGAAGGGCTTCATTCTTCGCCGGAAATTATCCATCTCTTAAAACCTCATATGTAATGACAATTGGGATGTATGAAGGAAACCCAAACGTTCGCTTCTTACCCCGTTCCCTCTCTTTGTTCCGTAAATGTGGAGGCTAACATTGGTCTATTGCCTTCGTTCGGCCGACAGGTTTCTACATTATAGGCTTAATTTTCTCCAAGGGATCTCCTCCTACTTTTTTCCTTTTTGGTTTTGCGGATGATGATAAAAACCTTTCAAAATCCTTCAACCACAGGGATTTGGGTAGTTATTTTCCGTTTCGGCAAAGTCCCTTTTTTCTTTATTTTACAAGCAGCGGTTTCCCCCTGGGGACACTTCCGCTTCCCCATTCCCCAGTCCATCCCCGTATAATAAGAAACGAAGGAGGTTCATCGATTTGCAATTATTTTTTATCATCTTTTTTTGCTTATGTTTATTTTTTCCAGTGCTCCACCTGTTCCACTGCCTCCCCTGGTTCCGGGAAACGGACGAACGACAGCCGGTGGTCACCGGCGGCCGGACAGGCATCAGCATTATTATTCCATCCTACAATGAGGCCGGCATTATCCGTACCTCTATGCAGAGCATGAAGGCGTTGGATGCAGAACAAGCCGAAGTTCTCTACATCGATGACGGCTCGCGGGACGATACTTTTATGCTGTTGAACGAGGAGCTGGACCTGCACCTTTGGGAGAAACAAGCCCTTGGCTCTCTCCCCCATCAGCCCGTGGAAGGGGTTTACCGCTCGTCGCTGCATCCGAACATCTACGTCATTCAAAAAAGGAACGGCGGGAAAGCGGACGCCCTGAACGCCGGTATTGAATACGCCGCCGAAGAGGTGGTGGTGACGCTGGATGCTGATACGGTTCTCACCCCGGAGGCACTGCCCGTCATCAACAACAAATTTTCCGATTCGGATGTGGTGGCCGCCGGCGGCATGGTGCATGTCCTGCAGACCAAAACCGCCTCGCCATTGCGGAAGCTCACCCTCGCGGGCACCAGCATGCTGCTCCGTGTCCAAATGCTCGATTTTCTGAAGGCCTTCTACGTCACCAAGCTGTCGCTGGCCCGTTTTCAGGCGCTCGCAATCATTTCAGGCGCTTTTGGTATTTTTCGCAAGGATGCCCTGCTTGATGTTGGCGGGTACCGATCCTCCGTCGGAGAGGATATCGATATTACCCTGAAAATCCACCGCTATATTGGACGGCAGAAAAACAAAAAGGTGTTACTGCTGACCGAAGCGATCAGCTATACCGAGCTCCCCGAAACATGGAAAGACCTGTTTAAACAGCGGATCCGGTGGCAGAAGTCCTACATGGACTGCCTCGTGCACTTTCGTTCGTTTTTTACCCGGACGCTCGTTACAAAGGCGGTTTCCTTTTTCTATATCATCGAATCTCTAATCGTTGGCATTTTGGCTGCTTACGTGACCGCCGGCTTCTTTGTCGCCAACGCCTTCCTGAACATGGCGTTTGTCTTTGTGGGCTTTATCGTCGTCTATATGAGCTACATATTCGTGTTTAATTTCATCTATAATATGCTGGCCCTCCGCCAGGTGAACCACTACGGGTTTACGTTTAGCCAAGGCGACCGCCTCCGTCTGCTTACGACCATTGTCTTTGACGTCTTCGTGCACCGGTTTATTACGATGTACTTTGTCATGTACGGAAGCATTGCTTATTTTTTCAACAAAGACTGGAAAAAAGTCTCCCGCACGGGAAATTACTACGACCTGAAGGCAGCTCCGCCGGAAGCCAAAAAGAAATCTTAAATGCAAGGGGGCAGCCCGAAACATGAAATGGAAAAAAATCGTATTAATCATCGGCACCAGCCTTGGCGTTATGCTGGTTGTCGCCGGCAGCTACGGCTGGAATCTGGTTGCCACCACTTTTACGGCCATCCAGGAAGACGTAGACCGGGCGGAATCCGACAACCGCCTCGACACGATTAATTTGGACGAGGGAGATCCCTTTTCCGTCTTATTGATGGGCGTAGACGAATCCGGGGGCGCGGATGACCCCAACCAGCGCACAGATGCGCTCGTGCTTTTGACGGTCAATCCGGACACGAACTCCACCCAGATGGTAAGCATTCCGCGGGACACCTACACGACCATCGCAGGCGAAGGGGAAAAGGATAAAATCAACCACGCCTATGCATTTGGCGGGAAGGATGAAACAATCCGCACCGTCGAGCAGTTGTTGGACGTGCCTGTCGATTACTTTTTTCAGGCGGACATGACCGGCTTTGAAGACATGGTTAACACCATGGATGGTGTCCGGATCGATAACTCATTCGCCTTCACGTATAAAGGCACCCATTTCGCCGAAGGCTCCCAGGAATTAAACGGCGACGAAGCCCTGAAGTATGCACGCATGCGCAAAGACGACCCCCGCGGAGACCTGGGACGCCAGGAACGGCAGCGCGACCTTCTTCTTGGGATGATGGATAAAGGCACGGACATTTCTTCTGTCCCGAAAATTAAAAGCATTCTTACCGTCGTGGAAGACCACGTGCGCACCAATTTCCAACTAAAAGATGTTTGGACGGTTCAATCGAACTACCAGCCTGCCCTGGACGAGGTGAAGCAGCATGAAATCGAGGGGGAAGACGGCGAAAAGGACGACACGTATTACTACATGCCGGATGCTGAACAGGTGCAGGAGTTGTCCGACCAACTGAACCGGCATCTAGAAATCGAACATTCCGGCGATAGCGCCTAACGTTTTTTCGACCATTTGGACGTGCGTTCTCCAGTCACTTTCCCGTATAACGCCTTTTATTCCCTCCAGATCCCAAGGTCTATTTTCTACGCACAGAGAACTATGTTTATATGGACGTGGTGTGGGGGGGCCTCCTGCTTCCCACCATATCGTCAAAGCCATCCCTCAGCTAAAACTGTGGCAGGCACTTCACGGGATCAAGAGTTTAAATAATTTATTGCCCCCTGGGAACTGATTTGATCTCAGCGGGCAATATTTTCACCTGTAGCCTTACTAATACTTAAAGTATATCGTTATCTTCTAGATTCTTCACGCGTGTGGCAGTACTGCTATATTGTATTTCTTAACGTACAAATTAAAAAACCAACCTTCGTGCGGACAAAAAACTGAATCCGACCATTACGGAACCTAAACACGAAGACACCACAACGAGAAAGACGTTTGCGACGAGTTGGCAAAAGGAAAAGACTTTACATCCCATCTTAAAGGAGGCTTCCAGATGAGCAGCGAAGACCCGAAAAAAGCCGACCAGGAAATTCAGGCGATGGACCAGGAAGACAAGGACGAGATTTTAGAGCATTTCGCTACGTTTAAGGATTATTTAGGGGATCAGGTTCGAAAGGGCGAAAAATTAAATCTTAGCGAAAAAAGCCTCGCCCAGGGCGCAAAGCGCGTCTCGGATTATTTAAATAAACACGAAGAGCCCCGGAATAGGGAAGAAAAAGTATTGCATGAGCTATGGAAGGAAACTGAAAACGACGAGGAAAAAGACACGTTTGCGCGATTACTCGTTCGGCTGGCCCAGCAAACCAACGATGAAAAATAGCATTGGTCCATGAAGCAAGTGCCTGCGGGCATTTGCTTTTTTATGTTTTCGGTTTCGGTTTTATCCTTGGTTACCATATGAATAGCTCTCCCTTTCTTCTGCCGGAATCCGGCAAGAGAAGTAATACATCTTACAGCCGTTCCCTTCTTCCTTTTCTATAATAAAACAGTAGTCATGAACAAGGAAAACGAACAAGATAATGAAGATGAATGATTCCGCTCCGTGTCGTGCCTCCTTTTCAACCTCTAACCATGGGGCTTAACGGAAAGACCAGATCGATTCATGATCCAAGGTAGCAAAACGGCGGAACAGACAAATGATTTCTTCGTCAACTACTTTTATTCCTTCCCGATTGCCGATGTAATCTATCTTACACCCCCCGTTTCAAGACGTTGGGCCAAGGTAATAGCATGAGCAGCATCATCAAGGAACAGAAAATGTACCATACAGGAGGAGTTCTATTATGATCGAACACATTAGCGCCGTATCCAAAGGCATGAATACCGAAAGCACATCTGGAGATCACAAAATTGTGATTGATGAACCCGCGAACATGGGAGGTACCGACGAAGGTGCTAATCCCCTCGGCACATTGCTCGCCTCGTTAGCCGGCTGTGAAAATGCGATTGCCAACTTTGTGGCGAAAGAAATCGACTTTGACCTTCAGGGCATTGAGTTTGAGGTCAAAGGCGAACTCGACCCGAACGGCATGATGGGCAAAGGCGATGCCCGCCCGTACTTCCAGACCATTACGGTAAATGCCAAAGTCCACACCAGCGAATCCGAGGAGCGTGTCCACGAACTTCAACAGACAGTGGATGCCCGTTGCCCGGTCTTCACGACCATGGTCGCTGCCGATGTTGAAATGCAGGCCACCTGGACCAAAGCATAAATCAACCGCATCCAAACCAACGAATAGAAGGAGATGGAGATACCCGTGCCTCGGGCTTCCATGCCTCACTTTTGACAAAGGAGAGATTGATCATGGCTATTGTTCATGTGACTGATGATAACTTTCACCAGGAAACGTCCGAAGGCATCGTATTAACCGATTTTTGGGCTCCCTGGTGTGGCCCCTGCAAAATGATTGCTCCCGTGTTGGAGGAGATCAATGAAGAAATGGGAGATCAAGTAACCATTGCGAAACTCAATGTCGATGAAAATCAGGCGACGGCCGGGAAGTACGGCGTGATGAGTATTCCCACGATGCTCTTGTTTAAAAACGGGGAAGTCGTCGAACAGATTGTCGGCTTTCAACCCAAAGACCAATTAATGAATTACATTCATAAATACACCTAAATGAAAACCTGACCAACGACAGGCCTCCGCTCGTTTCGTCCATCGACAAACGTACGGGGGTGTTTGTTTCCTTCGAGCGTCTCCCAACAGAAGGAAGCTTTCGTTTCATCACCAATTTATAGGAGGTCATATGTTGACACCATCATTATTCACCCAGACATCATTAAAAAATAGAACATTACACAATCGGTTCATGGTCGCCCCGATGACACGCATCAGCGCGCAATCGGATGGCCGGGCGACGGAAACGATGCAGCGCTATTATGAACGCTTTGCTCGCGGAGGGTTCGGCGGCATTATTACCGAAGGGATCTATACGGACGAACATTATAGCCAGGGGTATTACCATCAGCCCGGCCTCGCCAACGATCAGCACGTTCAAGCCTGGAAACCTATCGTTCAGGCGGTACAGACCCATGACGCCGTCTTTATTGCCCAACTGATGCATGCCGGCGGCCAAAGCCAGGGGAATCCGTACACCGATGAGCGTATTTCTCCTTCCGGGATGGCTCCCAAAGGCGAACAGCTGGAGTTTTATGGAGGAAAAGGACCGTTCCCCCCCTCCCGCGCGTTGACGGATAAAGGCATGGACCAGGTGCAGGAGGCCTTTGTGGCCAGTGCCTTACGCGCTAAACAGGCTGGTTTTGACGGCGTCGAGATTCACGGCGCTAATGGCTATTTGCTCGATGAATTTTTAACCGAATACATGAATCATCGCCAGGATGCCTTTGGCGGATCGCTCGAGAACCGTCTGCGTTTTCCTCTCGCTATTATCCAAGCAGTGCGACAAGCCGTCGGAGAGGACTTCATGGTTGGGATCCGTATCTCCCAAATCAAGGTCTCGGATTCGTCTTATCAGTGGTCCGGAGGGGAGAACGATGCGCAGGTCGTTTTCGAACAACTCGGAGCTTCTTCCTTGGATTACATTCATGTCACCGACAGCGATGCCACCCAATCCGCCTTCGGGGAAGGGACCCGGACGCTTGCGCAGGCTGCCAAAACCTTTAGTGCTCTGCCGGTCATTGCGAACGGCGGCCTGGGAGACGTAGACCAAGCCCATACGTTCATTGCTGACGGAGACGCCGACGTTATTGCTTTAGGCACAAGCGCCTTGGCTAACCCCGATCTACCTCACAAAGTAGCCAACGGCGCCCCTTTGGCTTCCTTTGATTTTGCGAACACCCTGCTTCCCCAGGCGGAAATTAAAAATCATGAACTGCAACTGCCCTTGAGCGAAACAGAATAAATTTCTAAAAAAGAGGATGAGGATGGAAGTAAACAGGGTGCCTGCATAAGGTGCCCCTGTTTCACCTGGTTTCTATGTGATTATTTTTTGACGAATAGCCAACGAAAGGATGGATAACATGTCTACAAACTTATTTTCTCTTTCTCAGCAAGTAGCCGTCGTCACCGGCGGTGGCAGCGGTATAGGAAAAACCATGGCCGAAACGCTCGCGGGTGCGGAAGCCCACGTGATTATTCTCGGCCGTACCCAAAGCAAAATTGACGAAGCCGCTGACAACATCAAAAGCGAGACCCACGCAGAAGTGACACCCCTCGTCTGCGACGTCACGGACAAGGAACAAGTTTCGAATACCGTCTTACGCATCATAGAACAATACGGGCGAATCGACGTGTTGGTTAATAATGCCGGCACCGCCGCTTATGGGAAGATCGAAGATATCAGCGAAGAAGACTGGGAGCACGTGTTCCAAACGAACCTGACATCGGCGTTTCTCCTGACGCAGGCCGTTGTCCCTCACATGAAAAAAGCCCATTACGGCCGCATTATAAATACGGCTTCCGTTGCCGGCGGCGTGAGTTTGTTCTTCAGTTCGGTCTATGGACCAAGCAAGGCCGGACTGATTCACTTGACCAAACAATTATCCGGTGAACTTGCCCCGTACGGCATTACGGTGAACGCCATCAGCCCGTGGTTCTTTAAAACGGATTTTAATGCTGAATCTCTGGAAGATGACGATTTCCGCCATTCTGTCGAGCAGCGCACCCCGATCCAACGGACCGGTCGACTTGATGAATTAAAAACGTCCGTATTGTACCTCGCGGCTCCCGGGTCGAGCTATGTGAACGGCCAAAACATCTATATTGATGGTGGCATGACCTCTTTTGGTCTGTAACACGAGGCTTCTTCAGCCATAACCATAGTCGCTTCTCTAACCGATACCACGAAAGGAGCTTTTTAATGGCTGCGAACGCCATTTTTGCCTTTGATGTCTATGGCACCCTGTTTAATGTTCAATCGATCGATGCCACCTGCGAGGAGCATTTCCCCGGACAGGGAGAAAGCATCGGCCAGCTTTGGAGACAAAAACAAATCCAGTACTCCTTCCTGCGTCAGGCGATGGGGAAATACGTCCCTTTTTCCTCTGTCACACGGGACGCCCTGCGCTTCTCATTGGCCGCCCATGACCTTAACTGGTCGGCAGAGATCGAGCAGACCTTCATGAAAGCTTACAGACATCTGTCCCTTTATGAAGAAAGTCTGCACGTGCTGCAAACGTTAAAAGAACAATCAACCACGCTGATCGTCTTCAGCAATGGGTCGAGGGACATGCTGGAGCCTCTGCTGGAACAGGCGGGCTTAAACGACTATCTCGATCACGTCCTCAGTGTGGACGACATTAAGCAATTCAAGCCCTCGCCGGCGGCGTATCAGCTCATATTAGACACCGTGCGCGTTCCCCGGGATCAAGTAACGTTTCTATCCAGCAACGGCTGGGACATCAGTGGTGCCAAAGCGTTCGGCTTCACCACTGCATGGATCAACCGCAGCGGCCAACCGGTTGAAGAACTGCAACTGCCTCCGGATGACCATTACACCACACTCAGGCCATTGATTAGAAGCTGATTTTTCAGGAAAAAACGCCGCTCCTTCTCCGTGAATAGGTGGCGTTATCCTCATGTAAAGCACCTTACGGATATCTGAATTACCGGCCTATATTGTGAGAGGAAAGGAGAAAGTAATGATGACGCTTTATACCATTGACGGCTGCCTGGATTGCCAGCATTGGAGAGAAGAACTGGAAAATCACCGTATTGTTTTCGAGGAAAAAAACCTTTTGACCGACGATCAGGCCGTGGATGAATTACTTGCCTTCATCGGAGAAGTGAAGGTCCCAGTACTTCTCTGCCATCAGAAACAGCTCCACCTTTCCTCTGCGTTGTCTGGTTTCAGCTAAACCTGACCTTTCTATCTCTTTCTTTCCTATTTTCGCTTTTATTGTAAGTGTTTATCTCTACGAGCAGTAACCAAGGGAAGTGTTTCGCATAGGGGCGTCCAGCAGCGCCCATTCGAAACATCATAAATATAAAAAACAGAGAGGGGGATTGAGATATCTCAATCCCCCTCTCAGATTGTTGAGAAACAAAATAAAAGCGTCATGTTTGTTCGTGGATCGTTCGATCCACGTTCTTTTTTGGCTGGTG